>JAZNMT010000060.1:0-4428 GCA_045579895.1 Paludibacteraceae bacterium | reverse complement strand
CGCATGGGGTATCATATGGTGTCGCTCCTGCCTCCTTGCCTAATAGCTCTGTCACCTCCTCTCCTATGTCTAGCGGTGGAGGCTTGTATGCTACTTCTAGCCAGACCTTTAAGAGTTTTGGTAGTGGCAATGGTGGTGCTGCTGTGGGTGGTGGTATGCGTGGTGGTGCTACCATGTCTAATAGCTCATCTCCAATAACTTATGTTTCATCAGGTGTAGGCTCTTTCAGTTCCCTTCCTTTTAGGGAGGGTGTAGGCTCATCTACCTCCCTTCCTTTTAGGGACGGGTCGGGGTTAGGCATGTCTGGTGACGGCTCTTATGCAGCAGCTCCAGCTCGCTCTTCTTCTCTCTTCGGTGCTTATGGTGATATCTACGCTTCTACTACTATCGGTTCTTATAATCCCATGTCTTCCGTTTATGGCGGTCATGGCTATGCAGGTGTCCGCGGACGTCAGAATGCCGCGGGGATTGTTGGTTCCTGGGAGGAATGGTTGGCAGACTGGTTGGCTGCCAATGACAATGCAGTAAGTCCAGACCTGAATGGTGATGGGCAGATTGATGAGGATGAATTAGCATCGTTCATGGCATATATTGAAGCACATTGGAATGAGGGTATGGCAGATAAGCCTACCGAAGATGATATCAGGGACTTCCTTGTTGCGAATTTGCCAGTTGGAGATATTATACCTCTGTTATTGTTAGCATTAATGTATATCTCTTTCATATTATCTAAATCTTTGAAATCAGTAAACGAAAACAAATAAAAACGATACAATTATGAAAAAGTTATTTTCTGCACTTTTCGTAGTGCTTTTTGCCACTAGTATGATGGCACAAACGGGTCTTACCTGTAATGATCCTATTCCTGTGGATAAGAGTTATGTAGGTGAGGTTAAAGCGGGTAGCGAGTTGTGGTACACAGCGTGGACCTATGATTTGCCAATACATGTTTACTTCTCTCCTGATAGTATGGATACTGATTGGGGACCAGAAATTGAAATTGATTTTACATGTGATCCCGGTGTCTATAATGACCATAAATTAGATAGTGTGATCAATATTTTGAGTGCTATGGGTGTAGAATTGCCAGTAGAGTTTATGTGTGATAAAGTGGTTCGTAATGGTAAGGTAGAGTGGGATTTATCCATTGATGAACGTTATCGCGACCAATTGACTGAGTATGGATTGACACACAATGTGCAAGCATTTGTTAAAGTATATTTTCCTGATGGTGGTAAAATTAGTTTAACTCCTGATCCAACCTTCCAGGATTGTATGGAAAATGGTCATTATGCTAAGTTGAGCGATACAATTGATATTGCAGCTAATGATTCCAACAAGATGATAGTCTTGCCTTATTCCGAGTGGAAGGATGAGGATGTTCGTTTTGTATGGGTAGGTGAGAAACCAGCTCGTGTATGGGTAGCGGAAGATGAATGTGCATTCACACCTGTAGATGCCAGTGTGTTTGTAAAAGCGAAATACGATTTAGATGCTAATACAAATAAGGTACTCACACCAGCCGATATGCAAGCAGCTATTGATAACTGGATTGGTGCGGGCATCTTCTATGGTAAGGTTCTTTCAGATGCTCCAGGTAAATTGGTGATTGAGCGTATTCCTTTGGGTGCTATTCAAGGCGATGCTATTTTGCTCAAACATGGTGAATCTGTACAGTTGCAGGCTAATGATGAGCGTGTGTTCTGTTTCCCTAAGACTTGGAAATCGACAGAGTTTTTAGCAAGTGCGTCATATCTAATGGATATGTATGTATCTGCAACACCTGATTTTGTGGTGGGGGATGCCAATGTGATTGCTAAGTATCCATTTAGCAAAGATGATAAAAATCGTAAGTTACAACTCAGTAAAGGAGATATTGATAATCTAACAGCTTCTGCAGCAGATGACTATCTTTATGTTCGTTTCGTTTGTAATAGTGCAACTACACTAACCCCATCGCTTTGGGATGCATCTGTCTGTGCAGATCCTTCGATATTGCTAGTGTCAGGTGAACAATTTGGAGTAAAAGCCTCTTCAAAACAACGTTATCGTATGTATTACAATGATTGGGAAAATGGTGGTTTAACACTGCAATCAGCAAGTAGGAACACAATTACCGCATATGTGGCATCTTCGTGCGATTTTATTAATTCTTCTGCAGATCCTAATGTATTGAAAGTTATTACTATTCCAGCTCGTAAGTCGGTTGATGTAATGGCTGCTGATTTGGAGTCATGGGGTGTTTCTGTAGATGCAGACGGCTTTTTGTATTTCTGTTTCTCATCTTCTCGTGCAGGCGATTTAACAGTTACCTCAACAAAACCCGTAGAAGAAGACAGCCCTTGCGTCCTTGCTAGCACTTTGCTTGATCCTACGGCTAATTTGACGCTCAGTTTGGATAATGCGTTTGATGTATATCGTATTGATTATCAAGCATGGTTGGCTAGTGGTGTGAAATTGGTGTGGACAGGTGCAGAGCCTTTGCATACTTTTGTGGCACAGGATTGCGAGTTCGCGGTGGCTATCCATCACAAGGATGTGGTGAATTATACCGAGGTACCTGCTAAGGGTGAGGTGGTATTGGATAAAGACATCTTGTCTGGCTTGTCTGCGTACGTGGACGAGGATGGCTACTTGTATGTCCGTTTCCTGACGGAGTACGAGGGACAGCTGACGACTGCCCTGGCGGAGTGATGACCTCCCGCCCATAGGCAGGCTATTAGGTTGAGACGATTGGCTATAGGCTATAAGGCTAAAGGCGAAAGGTGTGGATTAGCGGCTCCGCCGCTAACAACACTCCTCGCTGAGGAGCAAAAAGCGACCTTTGAAGTAGTGTAATTAAGTATTAAAGTAATGAACTTCTCTATAATGGGAGGCTACCTTCTTTGGTGAGAAAATCTTGCAGATTGATGATTAATACGCCATTGTCCATTTGATGGGTAGGGGTCATGTCTGCTGTGATAATTACTTTTAGGAAATTGTCTTGAATACGTATAAGCGATTGCAACTCTTGCTGAATCTTTTCGTATGATGGCATGGAGTATGCTGATTGGATATAGCATCGCTTGTATCCTCTGTTGCATACGAAATCGACTTCCAATGCTTGTCGTTGGCTGGTACCTTCTGCATCTTTGCTGTGGGCTATTACCTGACCTACATCTACCGAGAATCCCCGAAGTCGAAGCTCGTTGTATAGCATGTTCTCCATGAGGTGAGTTGGCTCGAATTGACGAAAGTTTAGCCGAGCATTACGTAAACCCAAGTCTTCGAAATAGTATTTCTGTGGAGTGGATATGTATCGTTTGCCTTTGATGTCATAGCGAAGCGATTTTTCTATGAGGAAAGCATCTTGCAAATGTTCTAAATATCGTTTGATGGTATCTGCGGTAATGTTGCTTTGCTTTACGGATTTGAAGGTGTTCTGCAATTTTAGTGGGTTCTGCATACTTCCTATGGATGATGCGATGATGTCGATTAGTTCCTCCAAGTCACCATCGTCATGTATCTTGTAGCGTTCACGAATATCCTTGAGGTAAGTTTCAGTAAAGAGTGCTTTTAGATAGGATTCTTTCTGTTCTTCGGTGGTAAAAATAGCCAATTGTGGTAAGCCACCGTAAATCATATATTCTCGTAAGAGTTCTTGATAGGGCAGATTTGGTTTTGCACTGGTTAACTCTTGAAAACTCAGTGGATGGATATGTATTTCGTCACCTCTTCCTCGGAAGGTGGTTACAACATCTTTACTCAGGAAGCGCGCGTTGCTGCCAGTGACATATACATCTAAGTTTCCTCGTTTGAGTAGCGTGTTGAGCACATCTTCAAACTGTGTGAGATGTTGTACTTCATCGATGAATATATAGTACCAATCTTGACTATTGACTTGTGAATCAATATGTTTTAGAAGATTTTTGGGTTGTTGCAGTGCCGATTGGTTATAATCTTCCAAGTCAATAGTGATGATATGATTGAGTAGTACTCCTTGTTGTAGAAGATAGTTTTTGTACAATTGAAAAAGCAGATACGATTTACCACTACGACGCAAGCCAGTGATGATTTTAATCATGCCATTGTGTCTGCGGTTAATGAGTTTCTGTAGATACAGAGGACGTTGAATGTTCATAATTGTATGTTTTATTTGTTTTACGAAGAATTTGCGTATTGCTACCAGAATTTTCGCTGCAAAGGTATATAAAATAATTGATATGACAAAATAATGCGCGAAAAAAATGCGTATTTACGCAAAAATTTCTTATAATATACTTAATTATATGATAGTCAATAACAAATTATTAACTATTAACTATTAACTATTAACTTTAAACTATAAATAAAACATGGAAATTCAAGACGACAAACGGCTTCTGAAAAACAGCATCATCGTTCCGATTATATTGGTTCTGATAATGTTGTTGGTTGAGATTATTGAAG
>JAZNMT010000059.1:0-4858 GCA_045579895.1 Paludibacteraceae bacterium | reverse complement strand
TCATATGCCATTCCAACTATTGGTGGCACTATCGGATTGAATGAGATTCGCAAATCGGTTGATACCTTTACCAAGTATGCAGCCGAACACCCAGAGTTACATTTCCTCGTGACTCCTGTTGGATGTGGAGGAGGCTGTTGTAAAGTATGGGAGATTGCGCCAATGTTCCGTAAGGCTTCAAAGCTATCGAATGTTAGTCTGCCAAAAGATTTTTGGATAGAGCTTGACAAGGGGCGCTTAGCAGAAGTAAAGCAGAAGTTGGTTGTTCTTTGGGAAGCGTGGTTGGATGTCGTGTCAAAGTTTATCGGTGAGTTGAGATTTATGAGGTTTAAAATGATGTCACCTCACCAACTATATAAAGAATTAATGAGCAGGAATCGCCATACTACATCCCTTTTAGAGCAAATGGAATGGGCGAGATTCTTTGATGAGGACATTCTCGATTCTAACAATACGAGGTTTTTAATAGACAATCAAAACAGATGTGCTTATATTGTTATTGATAATAAAGGCAGACTCACTATTGTTAATGATAGCGATATCAACTGGAATAGTATTTCAACTCTACCATCAGAGATCCAAAAAAGGATTCAAAAAAGAGAAGCTAAATATGATTTTGAAATCTCTTATGAGTTGGGAGGGATTATTGAGTTGATGTGGCAGGTTAGTCCTAATGGCAAATATTATTATCTTGACGAATATGGAACAGGACCACAAACTGATGAAAAGGAGATTTGGTTGCAAGGAGTAATTGATACTAATTGTAGGTTTGTGGAGAAACTACGCATACATATCAAGGAAAACAAAAGAGAATAGATCGATTGAGGTGACTGTCGGACTCTATAAAACTAAAACATTGAAGATATGAAGAACTTTTTTACTCTTGTATTGCTGTTAGCTGTAGTTGTTGTTATCTCATGCTCTGGTATGCGCAAGTTTGACCGCGTGGAGACCACATCAGTTGAGCGTTACAACATTGTTTACAAAGACAACAGATGTGGCCTGTATGATATTCAGGCTGATAGCCTTGTTACGGCTATCAAATATGATGCTTTGAGGTATGGTAGAACAGCATCTGAGGGTGGATATGAGTTCACCATATGGGTGGGCGAAATGGAGGACTACGAAGGTATGATTTCCATCGAAAGCACTACCAACGAGCGTATGGAGATTATGTTTCCAAAGCGACATTAAGGTAATGTGATAGATTTTATGATAGTTGCACTCTATACTATAAAACGAACAATAAAATTTAAGCGATATGTTGATTACAATTTCACTTCTAATTCTTGCCTATATGATTATGGGGAAGGATATTAAGCCGCTTTTGGAGCGTGTGAAGAACATAAATTGGCGTGGTAAGATTAACGCTCTGATGGATAAGTTGCGTCCTTGGGCATTGAAGGCCGGCCGTGCGGCTACTCGTCCACTGTTGCAGTTCTACTATGTGATGGACGATGAGAAAACCTCGACCCTCGACCGCGTACTTATCTATGCTGCCATTATCTACACCATTCTGCCTATGGACTTCATTCCAAGTGTTATCTATAAGTTCATGGGTATCCTGGATGATGGCGTGGCAATGCTCTATGTTTATAAGAAAATCAAAGATAAGATTACCCCCGAAATCAATGCAAAGGTTGAGGACACTCTCAACGAGTGGTTCGGCGTCGAGTATGAACTGGTATAGGGCTAAAGTTCAACTACGATGGATGACATTCTGGTTTTCACCCCGAAAGGGGAAGGCATTATTCTTCCCAAAGGTGCAACTGCATTGGATTTTGCATATAAGATTCATCGTTGGATTGGTCAGCACGCTGTGTACGCTCGCGTCAATGGTCGGTTAATGTCCGTCAAGACGGTGCTTCATCGAGGAGATTGCGTAGAGATTAGCACCGATGAGAACGCTCGTCCGGGTGCAGATTGGATTGATAATGTACGAACTAAAAGTGCAAAACGCCATTTGCGCAATTATATTTTATCTGTACTCAACAATGAGTACAAGCGTTGTCCGCATTGTCATCCGTTACCGGGCGACAAGGTCATCGGATTCAAGGCTAATGATGGTACTATAACACTGCATAGGAACAACTGCCAGACGGTTATTTCTACGCAACAAGGCGAATATATGCCTACTATTGAGTTTTATGTAGATGACCATTTTCTCTATCGTGTGCGTGTGAAAGTTGTACGTAGAGTTGAGTATTATGACTATAGGACCGATGAGTTAAAGTTGAGTAATTTTATTTTCAAGAAGTTAAAATTGTGGCACAATAGAAAAGGTGTAGGTGTAACAACCTATATCTCCCATAAGCCTGCCGAGCAGATTGTGGTATATAAGGCTGATTTTGAGGTACACTCAGCTAATGAGTTGGATGGTATAATTAAGTCTATCTCTGCCATCGAAGGTGTTGATGAAGTACATAGAGTCGATATTGAATAATCAACAAATGGCAATAATATAATTTTGCAAAAGATAGATTTGAGAGTAAATGCACTCTATAGTAGTAAACAAACAAGTTATTACTATGGGTGCATTTACTACAAAGAAGACTCTTTATGGCAACTCTTCGCAGATTCCTGCTGTTGCCGAACAAATTCGTCAGGCATTTGCTGCTAATGGTTACGAAGTGAGAATTGATAATCCTGCAACTGGTCAGGAGATATACATCACAAAAGGAGGCTTTATCAAGGCGGCACTTGGCCTTCGTTCAGCATTGAAGGTTACCATGAAGCCTGCTCGCAATGGGAATATCGATTTTGAAGCGGGAGTAAGTATCTTCAAGCAGCAGTTTGTGCCGACCGTTATCACGATGTGTTTCTTCTCACCAGTTGTAATTGCTCAGATATGGGGTATAATCAAACAATCAAAACTCGACGAGAAGGCTGTTGCAATTGCAGAAAGAGTATTATATCAAACAAGAACAATTTAATTATAACAGAATAATGAAACGACTGACTCAAATCTTTCAAACGCTACTCGGTGTAGTAGCGTTGATTCTTACGGCATTGATTGCCGTAGGTCGCCTTGCTTGGCGTACAATCCGTAATTGGTGGGAAAGACGCTCAAAATGGGTACGCCGCTCAATTGCCACAATTCTCATTCTGATACCGGTAGGTTTTGTTGCGCTTATTGCTTATTCCTACTATGATAGTGAGTATGGCAGATGGTATTGGAAAGACAATTACCTATCAAAGAATGTAGAAGTTCACGGTTTCCAAGACTATAAGGTTCGTGTATATAACTACTGTACAGGCAAATATACAACGCCAAAAGTGAATTGGGTCGCTGATAGTCCTACCAATGATTCTTTGACCGTGTATGCCATCCCCAATAAGCGCGGTTACATTAACATCAAGAATGGAGAAATCGTGATTGATGCAGAGGCTAACAACTATCACAAAGCATGGGTATTCTCAGAAGGTCTTGCTGCTGTTATGAAAGAGGGTAAGATTGGATTTATCAATGCTAAGAATGAGGTTGTCATCCCATTCCAATTCGATTATACAGATAAGTGCCGTATGTATGACTTTGGCTACCTCTTCCACGATGGATTTTGTATAATGACGGATAAAGATGGTGACTTGGGCTTGATTGACACTACTGGAAAGTGGATTGTTGAACCTGACTACGATGAAATCTGGGCACCGCACGAAAGTGGTTACAGAATCATTTTTGATGACAGTAAACACGGTGTCCTCGATTCAAGAGGAAATGTTGTTTATCCTGCTGAGTACGGTTATATAGATGTCTTGTCTGATGGCTTTGTCCTAACCAAAGGCGGTAAGAAGTGGCAGGTGGATTTTGATGGTAATGTAGTTCAGCCATTCATGTTTGATGGCACATATTATTTGAATTACCCGATTGGTTACAACGAGTGTGGCGATATTCAATATGCCTTTGCAGACTATGTTAAATATGAGGTTATGAACCGCTATGGTATAATGAATCGTATCACAGGCAAGCCGATTACCTTCGCTCTCTATTTAGACATCAATATGCTCTCAAAGGATTTGTTTGAGGTGCAGGATCCAGAAAGTTATGATTGGTATTTAGTAGATACGCAAGGTAATGTAGTTTCTAAAAAGTAGTTTCGAATAAAGACCAAACCATTAATGAAAATGTCGGTAGCCAATGTCGGTAGCCAATTATTGGTTATCGACATTTTGGCTCATAAATTATATCCATTTCAAAATAAATAGTTACCTTTGTACTCAGAAAAAAAGCGTTCTTTTCAATAATGCAAAATCAGACGTATAAGGGAATTCTGCTTGTTTCTAAATCGTTAGCAGTCAAATAATTCAATTCTGTAAATCACTTGTTTTCAATGAGAAAGAAAAACTGTTATGTCTTGCCAGGTGTGTGCTAAGATGCTTCTGGATTCCGCAGACATCGGCTATCTCTTTTAGGTAGCTGTTCATATTCTGATTGCAAGGAACGGGAAGTAATATGCCACGCTTGATGCAAGTTGGGTTATTCTCATATTTCTTGAGAATAGCCAATGGAATTTGCACATATTATTTGTCTTTTAGCGTGTCTTACGAATCCAATAGTGTCCGTTGTTGTCTTGCACGATATGTTTGGCTGTGGCTTTTTATCATAATAATAGCAACATTCTTTATAAACATCATAAGGCAATGGCTCTCCGTAATTCGTTAGCCCTATCTTTGTTGCATTGATAGATGTCTTGCTCTCTAATTCAAATTCAGGACGTTTTCCTATTGCCAAGTCAATAAACATCTTAACTCTCGCGAGAAATTCGCGTGAGATATTTTGGATTTTCTTTGTCGTAATGTCGGGCGTGAAAGCATTGTAGGCTATGGCATGAAGTCCGTAATAAGTCGGATCGTAGCCATG
>JAZNMT010000058.1:0-11757 GCA_045579895.1 Paludibacteraceae bacterium | reverse complement strand
GATTTTGAAGAGGTTCCACATCGTAGCGCATGGGACCTTTCTCCGGTTCAGATGGTTGCCGCAGGCACATCACCACTACCGCCGACACCAGCAATCCGACCAGAGAGTAGCCCGAATATCGACAGATTTTGCGCCACTTGTCCATCATTCTCTAAACCTCCTCTACCAAAGATAATACCTCCCGGCACCGAATCCGCAACAAAAAAAGCAGAAAGTGAGGATTTTCTAATAAATGAATGCCATAGGCGGGCATTTTGTTGCGCGTTTCCTGCATTTTTGTTGCCGATGGCGCAAAAACAGAACCCGACTTCGAGTTCGGGCTTTCCCCTCCATTCTACGCCGAGACAGGCAAAAAGCCGAGGATTTGCTCGAAGTGGAGCCCTTGGTCTGCCGGGTGCGGGCTGCCCATGAAACCGACCTACGCCAAGAAGCGCGCCCAAATCCACCGCTACTACGAATGCCCCAACCACATCAACCGGGATAAGGGTTGCCCTACGAGCAATCTCCCCGCCGAAGCTATCGAGATGGCGGTGGCTTCCAATCTGGCCTCCTTGTCCTGCAATCCCGCCATGATGCGCGTGTTTCAGGAGCATCTGCCACAGCTCGCTCACCGCCGCAATTCCAAGAGCCGTCTCGTGCTCACGGAACCGGAGCCACCATCCCTGAAAAAGGGCAACCGCCCGACAAAACGAGCCATTCGCATGGCCAATGCCCTCGTGCTGGAGCAGAAGCTACACTCCGGCGAGCTCCGCTCCGTTACGGATGTTTGCGACACCTTCGGCATTACCCGCATGGTGCTCTCCAAAACGCTCGATATGCTCGACCACACCCCACAGGAAATCTCCACCATCCTCCGGGAAACCTACTGAACCGGGGCGTAGAACCTTGCAATTCTGCCCCCGGTAGGGTATACTGCCAATCGGAATCATGACCCCGGCAGAAACAGAAAAAGCACTTCGCGCCTTGTTCAAGCAGCTCTGCCCCCAGCGCGAGCTATCTGCCACTTCCCCAAACCGCCCCAACGCCGCGAGGTATGCGGCTTCTCTATCTTCTAGGGCACTCTCGTGCGCGAGTACTTCGGCAAGGAGCTGATTAGAGAGTTCAAGAAAACTAGCAAAGAGAAAGACCTTTGGGCTGATACTTGATGTTGCGTCAGCACTCCCGATTTCGACCCTTCTGTCTTGCATGAGAGTTTGATTATCATGGAAGATGGTACGAAGATTAAGGTTGAGGACGTTGTGCGGTCTCCGGAGTGTTTTGCTTAAAAAGTATTTTTTTTGAAAACTATGGCGTCTTGGCTTGCGCCTCAAACTGAATTGCTGTATAATGCGAGAGCATGAGCGTTTCTCACCAAGAAAGAAAAACAGCAATAGCTAAGCTAGTTCGCAAATACGAGGCCCACAGAAAGCATTATCGCTCAAGTGCTTTTAATGAGACTATGCTTAGGAGTGAGTTTTTAGACCCATTTTTTGAACTCTTAGGGTGGGACATCAAAAATACATCTGGTAGTAGCACTCATGAAAGAGAGGTGATTCTTGAGGAATCTCTCAAGTCGAACGCAAATACTTCCTCAAAAAAACCAGATTATACTTTTCGTTTATACGGCGAGCGAGTTTTTTTTCTAGAAGCAAAAAAACCATCCGTCTCCATAGAACGAGATAGTGAGCCTGCCAAACAGGTTCGTCGATATGGATTTTCAGCCGGACTTAAAATTTCTGTCCTGTCAAATTTTGAGTATCTGTGTATCTACGATACAACAAGGGTGGTGGAGCCAAATGACTCTCGTTCCTACTGTTTAATAAAGGAATATCATTATTCAGATTACGAATCAGCAATAGATGAAATATATGAAAGACTCGGTAAGGAATCCGTTTATGATGGAACCTTTAATAAGGTCTGGCAATCGATAGAACGCAATGTGTCAACGGTCTCTGTTGACAAGTTGTTTCTAGAGCAAATAAATGAGTGGCGGCTTCTATTAGGTAACCACATTCTCACTGTTTGTCCCGACATGGATGTGACCGAGTTAGGTGACATTGTTCAAAGTTATATTAACAAAATTCTATTTTTAAGAGTATGCGAGGATAGAAACATTGAGATATTTCAGCGACTTCTAAAAATTGCAGAGGACGGTGATGGGAATGCGTTGATTGCAAAATTCCAAGAAGCAGATAATCGGTATAATTCGGGGCTTTTCAAACAGAAACTTTCAACGCATGTTATATATAATATAAAATCTGCATTTTGGAAAATAATAAGACAATTGTATTATCCCGATAGCCCATATTCTTTTGCTGTTCTTTCGTCCGATATTCTCGGACGAATATATGAAATTTTTGTAACACAGCGACTTTGTTACCAAAATGGAGAGCTTTGTATTGTTGTTAAACTCGAAAACAAGGATAGAAACGTTGTAACTACTCCAAATTTTATTGTAAGAGAAATATTGAGAAAGGTAATAAAAGCGGCAGACGTAGATAATTTTGCTGAGAATATATTATATAAAAAGTTTGCTGATATTGCATGTGGTTCAGGTTCGTTTTTATTAGAACTATACCAATTCTTATGTGATTCATTACTAGATTATTATCAGAAGAACAAAAAGGAAAACCTAATCAAAATAGGCATATCTCGCTATAAGTTACCATACACAACTAAGGTCCGATTGCTCCTAAACTGTATTTATGGCGTTGATAAGGACTTTAATGCGGTTGAAGCATGTAAATTCGGTCTACTTTTAAAGTTGCTCGAAGATGAGAATATAGAGACTATTGCTGAACAAGTACCTATTCTCCCGTCTTTGGACGAGAATATTCTGTTTGGGAATAGTTTATTGCAACAGAATAATGTAAGCGAAGCTCATAAAGAGGAGATTAATCCATTTAATTTCGGAGAGTTAAGATTCAATTTTATCGTTGGCAATCCTCCGTATATGAAAACAGAGGATATGAAAAAATATACACCTCTTGAGCATAGGCTATACCCCAGTGTCTACAAAACGGCATACAAGCAATACGATAAGTATTTTTTGTTCATTGAGCGAGCTTTGCAACTTCTTACAGAGGATGGAGTGTTAGGGTATATTATCCCTAATAAGTTCATGAAAGTAGGAGCAGCAAAAGAACTTAGAGCTTTGATTACTCAAGGGAAGAAGCTCCATCAGCTAATTTCCCTGGGCGCACATCAAGTATTTGAAGACAAATCAACCTATACATGTATAATAATTCTTACTCAGCAACAAAATGATTATTTCATGTATTCGGAGGTTACGGACTTTAATTCATGGGTACTTAGGTCTGGCTCAGCTCTAGAGTCCAGTCAAAGGGAAATAAGTCAATACAACGATAGCACATGGCTTCTTTGCACTGATAAATACAGGGATATACTTAATAAAATTCTCATTAAGAGTAGGCCTTTGGGGGCGGTATTAGGAAAAAGTTGCATCTTTAATGGTATTCAAACAAGTGCAAATAAGGTTTACATCTTTACTCCTACATATGAAGATGATGATTTTTATTACTTTACAGCCTGTAACCAAAAGGAGTACCAAGTTGAAAAATCCGTAACTAAGCCTTATTTCGAAACAACACATGGGGAGGGGCAGTTGTCATCGTTCTGTTCACTAAAGGCTAATGCACGAGTAATTTTTCCTTACAAGAAACAAGAGAATGGGAAGGTTGATTTCATAAATATTACAGATCTTCAGCGTAATTACCCATTCCTTTTCGCCTATTTCTGTGATATGAGAGAAAGATTGGAAGGTCGGAATATTAAACCAGACCCCCAAACTGAAAATGAGTGGTATAGATATGGTCGTCAGCAAAGTTTAGATGCGTGTGAAATAGAAGAGAAAATAATTGTTGGTGTATTAGCACAAGAGAACAAATATGCTATAGATAAAAGCTCGACACTTGTTTCATCTGGTGGTACGGCAGGCTACTGCATGGTGTATGTCCCTTATGGTAAGCCATATTCTATTTATTATATTCAAGCTATTCTTGGGTCAAGGCAGGGTGAATGGCTGGCTTCGTTGTATGGTGAAATCTTTAGAGGTGGGTATATTGCTCGTGGCACAAAAGTGCTCCAGCAGTTACCTATTAGAGTAATTGATTTTTCTAATACTGATGACGTGCGCACTCACAATGATATAGTTGGTCGTCAAATGAAAATAATTGAAATAGGTGATAGAATAGAGCTATGCAGAGGCAATCTAAGAAAATGTATTCCTTTAGAAAGAAGCCTTGAGGAGCTTGTAGAGACTCAGCAAAAAGCGATAAATAAACTTTATGGTATGACTGATGACGAAGTGAAGCAAATTCCACAAATTTCTAAAATTTATGCTGCTAATTGAAGATGCTAGCCAAGAGAAGTTACGAGGGGCATATTATACACCCCCTCGTGTGGCAGATTTTATTTTACGGTGGGGACTCTCTGGATTTTCTCATCCGGTCGATATTTTAGAGCCTAGTTGTGGGGATGGTGTATTTATTGATTGTTTATATCGCGGACAGTATAGTTTTAAATCATTAACAGGTGTTGAGGTGGAACCTGACGAAGCCGCGAAAGCGCGTGATATAAAACTAAAAAATTCTCGAATCTTAACCGAAGATTTTCATTCTTTTTGCCTTAATTCTGATAGTCAATATGATTTAATCGTAGGCAATCCTCCTTTCATTCGTTATCAGTATTATAAGGAGGAGCAGCAAAAATTAGCAAATAAGATATTTTCTAGTGTTTCCCTTAGACGAAGCAAACTGACGAATGCTTGGGTTACATTTGTTGTTGGATGTACAACCTTGTTAAGGAAAAATGCAAGAATGGCATTTGTTTTGCCTTCTGAGTTGTTAATGGTTAAATATGCCTCACAGCTTAGAAAATTACTTGCTTCGGTCTTTAATAAGATTACCATAGTTTCATTTCAAAATCTCGTTTTCGAGGAAATTCAGCAAGAAGTCGTATTGTTGCTGTGTGAAAAAAATGGAACTAGCGAACATCAAATTGAACATATAGAAGTGAAAGATGAAGATGAGCTTCTTTCGCTATCTCCTGCTAAATTAAGTTGCCCGACAAAAGAGATAGATTTCTGTAGTGATAAGTGGACATATTATTTCTTAGAAAAAAGAGAGCTTGATTTCTTAAAGAAGCTTAAAAGCAGGATGCCTATTATTGCAAATTATGCTGATGTTGAAGTAGGCATTACTACAGGTTCGAACAAGTACTTTACAGTTCCCCAAAGAATAGTAAAGCTGTTTGAATTGGAGGAGTTTGCAAAACCCATGGTTGGTCGTAGTGTTCAGGTTAACAGTTTATGTCTAACCCCGGAAGATTGGCTAGCAAATGTTGAAGCTGGGGCAAATGCAAATTTGCTTGTTTTTAAACCAGGAATAAGAGAAACAGGTAACCCTGGAGTTCGTGCATATATCTTAAACGGAGAAAGCGAAGGCGTTAATAAGGGCTATAAGACAAGTATCCGTGATGACTGGTACGTTATTCCTTCCATTAAACTTTCAGATGCTTTATTTCTACGAAGAAATAACTTATACCCTAAATTTGTATTGAATGAGGCTCATGCATATACGACAGATACAATGCATAGAGTATATATTCACAGTGGAATAAACAAACGCGCTTTCGTTGCAAGTTATTATAATTCTGTATCTTTTGTTTTTGCTGAGCTTCTTGGAAGAAACTTTGGCGGTGGGTGCTTAGAGCTAATGCCTAGCGAAGTAGAAGGTATCTATCTTCCGTATAGAGAATGCAATGAAACCTTATTTGACACTATAGATACTATGCTTAGACAGAAGGTTGAAACCAGCGAAATCCTGAATTATACTGATCCGATAATTCTTGGAAAGGGTATGGGGCTTTCTGATGAAGAGATAGTCTTAGCTCGTAAATTATGGCAGAAGTTGATGGACAGAAGACACAATAGAGCAGCCTCGTCCAAAGCCTAGTCCAATTTATTTTTATTGAGGTTAGATTATCGTATGATATGAAAAAATAGAAAGTTCTCCACAAACATCAACCAGCTGTAGCAAAACTCAAAGTTCTCCAATCACTGTTATCAGCGCGAGTACATGTGGCAGAGGAAACATATTGAGAAACTTATTGATGTCTTATCATCTGAGTTCTTCGAATACTATTCCCTAGTGATGAAAGAGCCGCAGTAGCGCACACGCCAAAATGCGCACCATAATCAAACGCCTGCTTAAGATATACAAATACCCACCCGAGGGTATGGAAGATGCCGTGCAGACCGTAATGCAACAATGCGAGCTTTGGGCAGATAATATCGGTCCCACCTCATGCGAATATTCCAGCGTGGAGGAAAAGGTGTTAGAAGCAGCTGAGGAAGATGTATAAAGTAACTTAATACAAATTAATTTGCAAAGATGTTTTTTGAATCAAAAAATCACGTCGCATACGAGAGAGCGCAAAAGGTCAGAATTGGAGAAAATAACGATTTGATTATTAGAAGTAGTCAACTTATACAAAGAGATTTTTCTAATTTCATATTGCAAATAGAGCTCTCAGTTGCCAACGCTAAACAAGATCTAAAAGGGACTGATATTTTGTGTTATTATGGAGAAACATTAGCAATAGCTCAAATAGGAGAACTTCGTTCCTCCTCTGTATCGTATTCTGACGAATGCGTTTTGTTTAAACAAGGCTACCTTTGTAAAAAAATCATTTTAGCTGATGATAACACTCCTCTCTCAGCTAGTAATATTGACTATATTATTCCCTTTTCTAAAATAAAACCATTTGATAATTATACTGATTGCTTGAATGGATATAGATTGTTGGATTCTATATCTATCACCGGCAAAAAAGCAACGTGGGAGTTAAAAAGTTTGATTAGTATGGAGAATGGCTCGTTTTCTGTTTCTCCATACATATTGTGTAAAGCTCATTTCTTTACTGACCATTTAATTTTGAGCACCTCTCAACCATTTTCTCCAGATGTTGATAATGAGGCATACAATATTGCCTATCTATTGCAGTTAGCACTGGGAAATTTAGCGATGCCTGTTAAAAGAATTGTCCGCAGAGGGGAACAAATAATGGAGATAGAAGCATTACACTCTCCAAATAAACTTCCTTGCTTTTGGTCTCCTTTGGGAGATTCTCGAAGAGGAGAACAAGGGCGAATAAAACAGTACATAGAAAATGCGTTGACTTGTATTAACGCTGGCAAATTAGGAGAGAGTGAAACATGGCGAGCCGTTATGGCTACCTATGCGACGATGAATATGAGACATGTGCATTTAGAACATAGGCTTCTCTTCTGCTATTTGCTGCTTGATTCTCTATATAATATGTATGTCGGTCTGGAAGAGTCTCAAGCTGTCACGAAGCATCTGACGCTACAATTTGATTCATCTGAACTGGAACATGATTTAGCTGCTGTTTTTTATAAACACCATATACCAAAAGCAGAAAAAGGAGCAAAAAAGATTATCGAGGAATTGGGAAAACGAGGTCAAGGGAGAGGTAAAGTCCAATCATTTGAGGAGAGGGTTAATCAACTGTTTGAAAAATATTCATGCACTCCTCCTGCATCCATGGATTTGCAACAAAGGAATGATATTATACACGAGGGCAGTCTGAAAATAGAAGATACAGGAGAAAGTTTAAAACTAATGACTAGGCTTTTTAATTCCGTAACAAAACTATTATTTAAAATATTGCAATACGATGGCTCAATAGACATTTTCCCTGAAGACGATTGGCAGGTAACTCACAATTAATCCTATATCACATTATGCCCATTAAAAAAGTCAGAATAACTAATTTTAAGCATTTTAAAGACACATTTACCATCGAATTAGATGAGGGTGTAAATATTCTTGTCGGTAAGAATGGCGAGGGTAAGTCGACTATTCTTGAGGCAATAAATCTTGCCTTAACAGGATTCTATCATGGCCGAGCAGTAAGCCGGGAAATGTCGCAATATCTTTTCAATATTGAATCTGTAGAAGAGTACATAAAAGCTATTCAATCTGGGAATTTTAGCATTTCTCCTCCTAGTGTTTCCATAGAAGTGTTTTATGACACGTCTAACGGAAATCCTGAATTTGAAGGAAATCGAAACTCAGAAAGGGAAAATGGAATATGCGGGTTCTCTTTCAATATTGTGTTTGACGAAAAATATAGAGACTCTTATACCGCTTTCTTACTCGAACGGCACAAAACATTATCGACACTACCTCTCGAATATTACGAGGTAAAATGGGAAACTTTTGCGCGTAAGTATATAACCCCCCGCGAAATCAAACTCACAAGTTCTCTTGTCGATTCCTCTCGCAATACTTATAAGAGTATTTCGGATGTTTATGTTGCAAAGATTATCAAAAACTCACTAGATGAGCAAGACCGAGTAGCTTTATCTCAAGAGTATCGTGAGTTAGCTTCAACCTTTGCTCATACAGAAGCAATTAAACGAATAAATGAAAAGCTTAACACAGAAGAAGAGCCTTTCATTACGGGAGAACGCGTTTCATTAAGCGTAGATGTGGGGAGCACTATTTCTTGGGAAAATCCACTTATCGCATTAGCTAATGGAATTCCGTTTTCATATATAGGAAAGGGGTCGCAATGTATTTTGAAAACAGAGCTATCGCTTCTCTCTGATGCACATGAAAAAGCCGGGATCATACTAATAGAAGAGCCGGAATGCCACCTATCGCATACTTATCTACAACAACTTGTTTCTCACATCGAGAAGAAATCCGAAGGAAAGCAAATCATAATTTCTACACACAGTAGTTACGTTACTAATCGGCTAGGGCTGAGTAGAGTAATAATGATTTCGAATAAAGTCACAAAGCGTCTTCATGATTTATCTTCCGATACAGCCAATTTCTTCAAAAAATTATCAACATACGATACCCTTCGTTATATTTTGTGCGAAAGGGCTATCCTTGTCGAAGGTCCAAGTGATTCTTTAATTATTGATCGTGCGTATATAGATGAGCATGAAACACCCATTTCTAGTGCGGGAATTGATATTATTGAAGTAGGAACATCCTTTGAGAGATTTTTAGAGTTGGCTGTTACTCTTCAAATAAATACTACCATAGTGACAGATAATGATGGCAAACCTGAAAGTATTCGAAGGAAATACGAAAAATATACTCAATTTGATTTTATTCAACTTTGCTATGAAACAGAGAGGTTTGTCCCATCAGAAGAGTTAAATAATGAAATGCAAAAGTTAATAGGTGATAAAACCTTCAATTATAACACATTGGAACCATGTATAATGCGATGCCAAGACAACATAAAAATACTATGTAAAATATTCGAAATACCTGAGAAAAAGGAAGCAGATCTTTTAGTATATATGAAGGAGCATAAAACAGACTGTGCATACAAGATTTCCGCTTCGCAAGTAAAAATAACCTATCCAGAATACATAAGAAGTGCAATCGCCCAGAAATAAATTGTATCTTGCCGCCGCTGGAGCCGGAAAAACAACTTTTATCATAAACGAAGCTGCAGCAAATAAAGAAAAGCGGATTCTCATTACGACCTTTACAGAGAATAACGAGGTAGAGATACGAAATAAATTTAAACAGAGGCTTGGTTATGTTCCCAGTAATGTAACCATTCAAACATGGTTTTCTTTTCTTCTTGAACATGGAGTGCGGCCTTACCAATCGGTTCTTTACGAAGGCCGCGCTGCAGGGGTACAACTAGTAAACGAACAATCTGCACCTAGGACCAAAGATTCTTGGGAAATACATTATTTTAACAAAAATAAAGACGTATACTCTGATAAGCTTAGTAAGCTTGTATGCAAAATCGATGGGGTATCGAAAGGATTTGTAATATCAAGATTAGAAAGGGTATTTGATGCTATATATATAGATGAAGTCCAAGATTTAATTGGATACGATTTAGAATTTGTACGTTTGTTATCTAAATCCACTATAGAGTTAATCCTTGTAGGAGACCCAAGACAAGTTACATATCACACTCATTGGGAAACAAAATACAAAGGATACAAAGAAGGCAAAATTAAAGAGTTTATAGAAACTTTCTGTAAAGACACATTCCATGTGGACTCGTCTTCTTTGAATGGCACCTATAGAAACAATGCCTCTATATGCAACCTCGCAAACCAGCTATTTCCTGAATACGAACAAACTAAATCTATTTCCCTGCATGAGGCTTCAGAACACGATGGTATTTTCTTCGTTAAGGAGAGGGACGTTGAAACATATCTTGAGCATTATAGTCCCATACAACTGAGAGACTCGAAAAGAACAAAAGTCAATGAGTCTTACCCTGTATACACATTTGGTGGAGCAAAAGGCAAAACATTTAAACGCACACTCATCTATCTTACTAAACCCTTGAAAAAATGGTTAAAAGATAGGGACTTTCAATTAGAGTTCCAGTCTCGATGCAAAGCTTATGTTGCCATCACAAGAGCTATACATAGTGTAGGCTTAGTCATAAAAGACAGAGATAAGATACCTACGTCTGATATACGCATCTACGACCCGTCAGGGCTAAATCTGCTATAGATGACTGCTTTTTACTTTTGCTCATATTGCTCGTAAAAAGCAGAATCGAGTTCCTTTACCGTAAAGGTATTGGTAGTGGAAACGCCTACTCCAAACTCTATCATGAGGTCGGAGAGTTTATCTCCATCTATCAGCATGATTTTATGGTGTTTACTGCCCAATGCTTTTTCAGCTGCTCCCTTAGTGAACTTGCTTGTCGTAATAAATACCCCGCATCCATTGGCCTCCTGGTTGTCAATGGCTCCAATGAAGTCACGCATAATACCCTCAGAAATAGAACAATCAGGGGAATAAAGCTTGGCCTGAACATAGACCTTATCGAAGCCTAGGCGGTCTGAAGTAACAATCCCATCGATACCTCCATCTCCTGTAGCCTGAGTGACCCGACTCAATGTGGGGTTACCATATCCCATTTTTACCAACAAGTCTACACAGAAACGCTCAAACTCAGTTTCTTTTAGCTTGAGGAGGGCAGAAATGATTTCATCCTTCAATTCTGTCTTCAAGGCATTACAAGCCTCATTGATTTTCTCCAGAGGGTCGTCATTATCATCTCCTCCAGTTGTAGTCGGGGCGGGGGAAGCGGTTGGAGAATGCTTGCACTTATCCATGAACTGCCGGAAAGATGGGAAGCGGCTCAGATAGGCTCGGTTGATTTCCTCTCCGGAGCGTAGCGTCTTTTTACCTTCCTCCGAGATTCGGAACATTGCACGAGTGGGAGAATCTACCAAATCGGCTTGTTTGAGGTAAACCAGAGCCCAGCCTACACGCCCGGCCAGCACCAAACTGCCACCTTGCTCATGCCTGAGAGCCAACTCCTCATCCGTGAACGAGAACTTCTTCAGGGTCGCGCTGATGAGGTCACGGCGGGAGTAGGTTACACCATTGGAGAGCACCTCCAAGATGGGGCGCAGGAAAGTCTGGAAATTCGGAACATTCATAATGCGCAAGTGTCTTACTCTATGCTATCACACAAGCCACCATCTGAGCAAACAAAAAACACATAACAGCCAAACTTTCACGACAGATTAGCCTTTTTTCACTCTAAGCAATACCCAATCAAGGGGAGATTAGACGAAACCAGCGGCACCTACTTGTGCAGTCTTGGGGTGCGACTTGGGAGAGCCCGACTGGGGGTGAAAAGTAGCCCGACTGGGGGTGAAAAGTAGCCCGACTGGGGGTGAAAAGTAGCCTGACTGGGGGTGAAAAGTAGCCCGACTGG
>JAZNMT010000057.1:0-7228 GCA_045579895.1 Paludibacteraceae bacterium | reverse complement strand
GCGTGCAACGGGGCGAAGTGTACAATTGCGACAAACGCAGAGTCACTGGTGGAGGCAACGATTATTGGGAGTCGGGTGTAGTGCAACCTGATGTTGTTTTGCGCGATTTAATCAAGATTTTTCATCCTGAATTAGAATCAGGCAAAGAGTTCGTTTATTATAGAAAACTCCCCAACCCTTAAAACTTTTATAACATGCAGCGTCATTCTACCATATTATTTGTCATCTTATCGCTCCTGCTGGTCATTCTGTTTGTACTTGACCTGCTCATCGGCTCTGTTCATATCCCGCTTCGCGATATTTTGGGTGCACTATTTGGCGGAGATGTAGATGCTGCCACGCGCCTCATCGTGCTGGATATTCGCCTCATCAAAGCTATTGTGGCAGTATTGGCGGGCATAGCACTATCGGTCAGCGGTTTGCAGATGCAGACACTCTTCCGCAACCCTTTGGCGGGACCATACGTGTTAGGTATAAGTTCGGGTGCCAGTCTGGGCGTAGCTATCTTCATTTTGGGTATGCCATTGTTGGGAGTGGCTACCAACAGCGCCATCTCCTCCATCGGCACTGCTGGTGCTGCGTGGTTAGGCGCGGCATTGATTCTCGCTTTTGTAGCTTCCGTCAGCACCCGAATCAAAGACATTATGGTCATCCTTATTCTAGGTATGATGATTTCTTCGGGCGTGAGTGCAGTAGTGCAGATTCTACAATATTTGAGCAACGAAGAAGCGCTCAAATCCTTTGTTATCTGGACAATGGGTTCGTTGGGCGATGTCACAAGTAGCCAACTCATGCTGCTCTTGCCTGCGGTATTGATAGGTTTGGTCGTTTCGGTGGTAGTTATCAAACCGCTAAACCTCCTCCTTCTCGGCGATCAATATGCCCGCACCATGGGACTGAATGTCCGCCGTTCGCGTTATCTGATATTCCTCTCCACCACCTTGTTGGCAGGTACTGTGACGGCTTTCTGTGGTCCTATCGGCTTTGTGGGATTGGCTATTCCCCATATTGCTCGTATGCTCTTCTGCAATGCCGACCATCGTATCCTACTGCCTGCCACTGCCTTGTGTGGAGCTGTGGTCTTGCTCGGCTGCGATATTATCTCCAAATGGCTCACACTGCCTATCAACACCATCACCGCCCTACTCGGTATCCCAATCGTCATTTGGGTCGTTATTCGCAATAAATCTATAGTATAAGCTTACCCCTAACCCCTCCCTGAGAGCACCCCAAAAGCGAGCTTTTTCGGGGGCCCCGCCACGGGAAGGGAGATTAAATTGAATATGATTGAATTAAGACATATAGCATTAGGATACGATAGCCAGCACCTGCTATTAGACAATGTATCCACCACTTTCACTTGTGGTACAACAACTGCGCTCATTGGTCGCAATGGTACAGGCAAATCCACATTGCTGCGTGCTATCGTTGGTTCTGAATCGCTCAAGCATGGTTCTGTTCTTATCAACGGCATTGACATTCAGCAGATTACTCCTCAGCAACTTGCGCAACAGGTGGCTTTCGTGACTACCGAACGTATCCGCATCGCTAATCTCTCGTGCCGGGATGTGGTAGCTCTTGGCAGGGCACCCTACACCAATTGGATTGGTCGTATGCAACCCGAAGACGAGACCATTGTCATGCAGTCGCTTGAGAAAGTAGGCATGGCGTCTTATGCCTTCCGCACCATGGATAAGATGTCGGATGGCGAGTGTCAGCGCGTGATGATTGCCCGTGCTTTAGCGCAGCAAACGCCTATTATCTTACTCGACGAACCGACATCGTTTTTGGATATGCCTAACCGATATGACTTGTGCCGATTGCTTGCTGATTTGGCACATCAGGAAAACAAATGCATTATCTTCTCCACCCACGAACTAGATATTGCCCAGTCGCTTTGCGATACGATTGCGCTCATCGATTCGCCCACCATGCACCATCTCCCGACTCAAGAGATGATTAATAGTGGACATATTGATCAACTCTTCAAAATGCGACACTAATCACGCGACACAATGCTAAACTACTCTACACAATATTACACAAAGCAAATCTCAGTTTCGGAGTATCTGAATCACTACCGCGATGCAGAACGCTTTGGCACTTACTGCAAGGCGTGCCCCAATTATGCCAAGAGTTGGGCATGTCCGCCCTTTGATTTTGATGTTGAGCAACGCCTAAGTCAATACCACAATTTGCTATTGATTGTATGCAAAATCACGCCATCGGATACCGCTTTGCCAATTACTGTTCCTCGCGAACTCATTCGCCCAGAAAGAATAAGCTTGGAGAAGAAACTCTTGGATTTAGAACAACAATACAACGCTCTTTCCGCCGCGTATGTGGGTAGTTGTCTATATTGTCCAGAAGGTACGTGCACACGCGCCGATGGTAAGCCATGCCGTTATCCCGAATGTGTCCGCCCTTCATTGGAGGGCTATGGTTTTGATATAGCTAAGACCACTAAAGAGATATTTGGCATGGATCTTCTATGGGGGAATGATGGATGTATGCCAGAGTATCTGTTATTAGTTTGTGGCTTGTTCCACAATGAAAATCAAATGAATTTTCTATAGTCTTTGGTATGCCTCACGTGGGGAGTTTTCTCGTGTGTAAATGGTGCCACAATGGGTAAATCCCGCTTTTTCAATCAGATGTATCATGCGCGTATTGTCTAGGTGCGTGTCAATACGGATATTGGGGCATTGCACTGAGCACCAGTCGAGTACGGCGCGGAAGATTCCTCGTTGCTGCCCATTAGAGGCGATGCGATGAATGGTGCCGTAGGGTAGCGTGTCGTCTAACCATTGCCCGTCCTCAATATATTGATAAGTAGGGTCTGCACCTATGATAAAAACGAAAGTAGCACAGGGCACTCCTTCGTGCACAATGACATAACTCACGCCGCGTTGGATGTCGTTCTCCAACTGCTCGCGAGTAGGGTAACCATCGCCCCATTGCGTAGGATTGCCATCAGCAGCCATCTGCGCGCGAGCATAAGCGAAGATTGCTGTAAGAGCGTCAAGGTCGGCGTATGTCGTAGGTCGGATGGTCATTATTGTTTTTGCAATGTGATTATGGTTATTTCTGGTGGTACACCTATGCGGATGGGTAGGGTGCAACCAATGCCAGTGTTGATGTAGAGGGATTGATCCTCTAATTGGTACCAGCCTTCGGATTCGGTGAACATGAGGGAAGAGAGTGGGTAGCCGAAGAGGCGCACTTGTCCTGCATGCGTGTGTCCGCTGAGAGTCAATGGGATATCGGTAGTAGGTACTACCTCTCCTCGCCAATGCGATGGGTCATGAGAGAGGAGGATTTTAAGAAGCGATGAGGCGATAAGGCTATCAGGCAAGGTCATCGCCTTTGGCAAATCTCCTCGGGAGGTAGTCTGAAATCCTTGTCCCTGACAAGAGGTATTATCCACGCCAATGATTTGCAGGTGCGTGGTGTCGCGCGAGATGATATACGACTGGTTGCGAAGCAGATGCCAACCCAACGTGTCGCGTTGGTAGGCGGTTAGTTGATTGACTTTTTCTTCTTTCTGCTCATCGGTTAGCCCGTGGTGATAGAGCGCAAAATCGTGGTTGCCCAATACGCTCATGATACCATCTTTGGCATGCAGTTGGCGCAGGGTTTGGGTAAATGGAATAGCTTCTTCTACACCAAAGCCCACGAAGTCGCCCGTAAAGCAGATAAGGTCGGGTTGTTGAGCGTTGATGGTATTTATCACGTGTTGCAGGAACGCAGGATTATCGGTAAAAGAGGATAGGTGCAAGTCGCTGATATGTACAATCTTATATCCGTTGAAGGCAGCGGGTACATGGGGCGACGTGTATGTGGTAGGTTGCACACGCAGTTGGAAGCGTCCGAACCAATAGCCATAAAGCATAGTGCCTATGAACAGCAGCACAAGCGCGATACCTGTGTAAGCAAAGGGGGCATACGGCATAGCATGATGGCACAGCCGTGCAACAATCCAACAGAGTAGCCATACCAGGGTAGGGCAGAGAAATAGCACTACGATGCAGAATATAAGAAAAGAGGTAAACATGGTGCAAAGGTAGTGTATTTTATTCAACCTTGCAAATTTTGATGCGAAAAAGTGTATTATTCGCATCAAAATTTGAAGGGAATAGGGCTATAACTCTTGTCCCATTATTGTGTAGGTCTTGCCATCGCGAAGGATAACGATTTGTCCGTTCTGAAGCATTTTTCTGCCGTTAGACGATGGTACGACGAGGTTATTTACTGCTGTTTGGTCGTTCTTATCAAAGCGAACGGCTACATCATCGTAGGCAAAATAACCAGGTGCGTTCAAACCCCAATCACCATACAAATCAGCTGAACCAACCAGGTTGAAACCAACCGACACTACTTCGCCCAAAACCGACAAATCCCATTTTTGCCAAGTGGTAACTACGCTGTCTTTGCCCCAATAGAGCGCAAACGATGTGCGGCTGATCTCATTGCCATTGGCATCTTGACCGATGGCTACGATATGGAAAGTAGTTGTGTCAGTAGCTGGAGGATTAAATCCATCGCCATACACGAGCGAGTTGAGAGTGTAACAGATATTGGTGACATACATATGGTCAATCACTCGCGCTTTTCCATCAGCGAATGTGAATTTCTGCAATTCTGGGCACATTCCTGTAGTAGAATTATATTCGTCCACATAACCCATATGCACACAGAAGTTCTTTGATCCATTGTTGCCACCAACGAGGTTAGCGAACTGTAGTTCATACCATCCCCAGACACCTTCAGGCAAGTCTTCGGGTGCGTAGCCAGGATTGGTGAAGTTAGAGATTGCATGTCCACCGCCCCAATAAGGTGTTGTGAAACTGTGGGTTAAGAGGGTATTGCCTTCGTCGCACCAAGTATAAACACCGCCAGAGGTGTAGGTAAGTGTGCCATTGTACTGCGCATCGTCCACGAGGTCGGACCATGTGGAGATGGTCTTGTTGGCATACTCGAGGGTGTAGGGCGCAAACTTAGCATCCGCATCCTCGAAGGTCAGGGTTCGTAACTCGTAGTCCTGTGCAAGGGCTACATTAGCAAGGCATAATGCCGCAAGAAAAATAGATTTCTTCATGTTAGTTTGTTGTTTAAAGGGTTAATATTATTTGCTCGTTTCTCTCGCTGAGCTCATTAGGCTATCAGGCGAGAGGCGAAAGGCAAAGTATTAACCACACAACCTCGACCATCTACTTCGGATTTTCCCAAATGCGAAGTCACATGGCAGGGTGACGGTCAGGGGTGTGTGGATAGGCGTTTTGACTCCCGAGAAACACACTGACCATCGGATACAACAAACGAGTGTTTGACCAAACTGTCAACCACCTATACGCGTACATGCGTACCATAGATACTATTGAAAACCTTTGCGTCATTGTCGTTGGCTCGATTCCCCGAGAGCGTTCAACTTCACCTTGATTGACAGTTCAAAGAGTTTTAAAAGTTTTAAGAGTTTTAAGGGGTTACCTTTGAAACTTCTAAAACAGCACCTATGGTGCGGTTAAAACCATCTCAACTACCAACTCTGTTGGTGGCACGCAGCAGGTCTTCTGACTTATCGCTCCTTTTGTTCAGCCTTCCCAACCCGCTAGGGGTCAGTGACTTTCAAGATTTTGAACATCGGATTGCGAATCACAGCAGCGGGACTGTGCAGGATTCTCACCTGCTTCCCTTGACTGAATGCGATGCAAAGGTACTACTAATTTTTGATATATGCAAGAAAAATCGCTTTTTTTGGCGATTTTTCTTATAGGTATGTCGCTAATGAGCGAAGTTACGCGCCTGCGGCGGGTGATGTCGGCTTGCCGAAGTTGTGTGCGCTTAGACAGAAAACTGCAATAGGCACTTTCGGCAAAGGCATTGGTTGGGGTATTGCTCTGCTAGATGGGCACGGGCAGCAGGTGAGAGTACCACGCCTGTGCATTGGCACTTAGCGGGATTTTCGTGTTGGCAAATAAACGCAGTTCCACAGCGCGGACAAGAGTTGTGTTCCATAGTTTTCTTGGTTTATGAAGTTATGAGGATTACTGGAAAAACTCTACTACGAGGTCGGCTACGCGTTGGGTTTTTAGGCCGATCATGTGATTCTCGCCTTCTACGATAATCAGCTCGGCAGCGTCACCATAAGTAGCTTTGAAATCTTCGCTACATGAGAGTGGGACAATCTTGTCCTTGTTGCCATGAATCAGGCGAACTTTTCCCTTGTAATGGCTGGCTGTACCGTAGATGTCCAGTTGTTGGGTTGTGAGGATATATTCTCTGCCTAACTTCATTATTCCAAAGCACTTGATGTACGCTGGGGGATCTTGTGGGTTGAACTTAGCCCCAAAGAACTTACCATGCAGACAGGCGTCTTTGACCACCGATCCTGGTGCAATAAGTGCCAGCGAGTAGGGTTGTATACTATCGCCAGAGGCGGCAATCCTGCCAGCTGTCATAGCTGCCACTACACCGCCTTGCGAGTGTCCGAGCAGTCCGATACGAGTGACATAAGGCAAAGACTTGGCATGTTGCCAAACAGCCATGGCGTCGGCAATCTCTTTCTCGATGGTCATTTGCTGCATCTCTCCTTCGCTATCCCAATGACCACCAAAATCAAAGCGAATGGATGCTATGCCCGCCTTAGCCAATTTTCGGGCGATAGTAGGCATTGGTAGAATATCTTCGCTGGCAAAAATGCCGTGCATCAGAATGACCATGGAGCAAGTGTCGGTGTCTGGATTAAAATCTTTGGGCAAAGTGACGGTCATTGCCAGTCCACCTTGTGGACCATATACTTGATAGTCTTTGGCATATAGCATAGTAGTGAGTACTGCCAGAAAGATAGTGATGGTTGTTCTCATAGTAAATAATGATAGAGTAAATTGCTCCGCAAAGGTAGTAAAAAAATCGCATATGCGCAAGGGCTATGTGATTTTTTTTGGTGTAAAGTGTAGGGTGTAAAGGCAATGAGGTGATGAGGTAAGAAACCAACAGAGCGACACGTTGGTGCCGCTCTGTTGGTTTGGTGAGGATGAAAATGTCCTATTGCTTTGTACCAAAGCGCTCTGATAGAAAACTACGGGCGGAGTGGATTGTGTTTGAGAAACTATTCTTTATCAGTTTTTGGAAACCAATCTCCATTGCTATGAAAGTAGCAATATAATATAGTGTTGCCCATAACCATTGTATGCCTGTATAATCATACGCTTGGTTGATTTCCACTAAT
>JAZNMT010000056.1:0-10492 GCA_045579895.1 Paludibacteraceae bacterium | reverse complement strand
TCATAAATCACATGATACGTCTGGTCGATGCTATCTGCCATAGCTATCACAGCCCTAGACTCCTGCCAGGAACGACAAGAGGTGAAACAACACGCAAAAAGCAATAAAAACAATATGACAACATGAAGCCGATTCATTACGCCTGCAAAGGTACTGCTTTTTTGTGATATATGCAAATAGACTCGCGGGAAAATCCACAAGGAGTGAACAAAATAGCAGGTTTCGTTTAGTGGCAGTACGTGGCGCATACGCAGTAAACCGATGCCTTATCAGTAATACAACTGGGATTACAAAAGGAAATGAATAACTAACTTATCACTAATTAATCACTAACTAATCACTAATATACATCTAACTTCCGAAAAGACTCTGGAAAGGAACTCTATGTAGAGATATGTGGAGGTTCCTACGCGCAAAGCGCGAGAAAGCTAAATAAATCTTATTGCAACGACGCTGATTCAGTCCCTCTTGGCAAAAATATATCACTCGCAGGGAAATCCGCGAGGTCGCCACAAGCAAAAACACAATAGTCGTACACAACAAGTAAGTCACTACCACATAAAAAAAATATGTCAAAGTGTTGCATATCTCATTTTTTTTTACTAATTTTGCAGCCTATTTCAATACAATACACTTATGTACAAACCTACGGACAAAATGAGCGACCTCATGAGAGGGACACTACATAAAAACGTCTTCGCGGATAATCAAACGCTACAACTACTACACCGATTCGGAATACCTCTCGGTGTGAGCGACCTAAGCATACAACAAATATGCCAACAAAACAACGTAGATTGCAATACACTACTAGCTGTCGTGAATTTCGCACTCGAAAACGAATATCACAACGAGCACACTATACACATACCTACACTAAAACTCTATCTGGAAAATGCACATACCTACTTCCTCGACTTTCAACTACCCAGAATAAGACAACTCCTATTAGAAGCAATCAGTCTATCCGACGGTGATAACAAAATACCACTACTCATCATACGATTCTTCGATGACTACGTACAAGAAATAAAAGCACATATTCAACACGAAAACGACTACTCGTTCGAACAACACGACACCGACGACAAACATATCGCCATCAAAGCAAACGAACTCCGAAACCTCATCATCAAATACTATCCTAGAAGCATCAATACAGCTAGAGTCCTAGAACAAGATAGACTACTTTACGCCGTACTAGATGACCTACAGCACTTCGAAAAAGAATTAGCACTACACTGCGACATCGAAGACAATATCATGCTACCCGCACTAAAAAATAATACGCAAACAACACAGCAACATACAACACAAGATAACAAAAACAACGATGAACTATCCGAACGAGAAAAAGATGTACTCATCAAAATCGTAGAAGGACTAAGCAACAAAGAAATTGCTGACGCATTGTGCCTATCTACACACACCATCATGTCACACCGAAAAAATATTGCTAGAAAACTAAATATTCACTCCATCGCTGGACTAACCATTTACGCCATCGTAAACGGAATCGTAACAATTGAATAAGGAGGCGAGAGGGTAAAGGCGAGAGGTTAGAGGTGAAAGGCTAGAAGATGCTACGAAGAGTGCAGAAATATATACGTGATTATCAACTACTTGCTCCTGACGACCGAGTACTTATCGGCGTTAGCGGAGGTGCTGATAGCATGGCACTTTGGGACGTATTACAACGAGCTGGATACAACTGCATCATCGCACACTGCAACTTCCAACTAAGACAACAAGAAAGCCAACGAGATGAGATATTCGTTACACAAGAAGCCATACGAAGACAACACCAAAACGAAAAAACCAAACTACTCATCAAACACTTCAATACTAACGAATACGCCAAACAACATGCCATCAGCATCGAAATGGCAGCAAGAGAACTTAGATACCAGTGGTTCGAAGAAATGGCAGAAATATACCAATGCCAAGCCATAGCCGTAGCACATCACCAAAATGATCAGGCAGAAACTGTTCTACTCAACCTGAAAAGAGGAACCGGAATCAGAGGACTATGCGGCATGAGACCAATAAGCAACAACCCGACTGGCGGAAACATACCCATCATCAGACCACTACTATGCACTACCAGAGAATATATACAACACTACCTAAAAAATATAAGACATATTACATGGGTCGAAGACTCTACTAACCAAGATACAAACTTCACTAGAAACGCCATTAGACAACAAATAGCTCACTATACTAAAGCAGAAATAGAACATATTGCTGCTACCGCAGAATACATGCAAGGATACGTAGACTGGATAGAAAACAAAAATACAACGCAAGCCGAAAAAATAAAACTCTTCGAACAACTGAGAGAATACCACTTCCCCGAAATCAACAAAATTTACCAAGCACTACAAACAAAAGAAGGAGGAAAAACATTCTACGCTCCAAAACATAAAGCTACTATACGAAAAGGAAAATTAATTATTGAGTGTTTAGAAACAAGTAAGAAATGACACAATACGGCATCATAGGAAAACCTTTAGAACACTCGTTCTCAGCAGAATACTTCAACCAGAAATTCAAACTGGAAGAGATAGATGCCGACTATCAACTCTACGAGATAGATAAGATAGAACAAGTCATACCACTAATGAAACAACTGCATGGATTTAATGTCACATACCCATACAAACAAGACATCATACCACACCTAGAGTGCCTTGACAACGTGGCACAACAAATAGGAGCCGTAAACGTTGTTTGCCAAGGTATAGGGTATAACACCGACTGGATTGGATTCAAAGAAAGCATTGCAACACATCTACAAAAACACGATACACACGCATTACTACTAGGAACAGGAGGAGTGAGCAAAGCTATACAATATGCACTACGACAAATGAATATAACATACACATTAGTAAGCAGATACAACACTACGCACACTTTGACATACGAACAACTGACAGAGCAACTCATGGCAGAACATACCATCATAATCAACTGCACACCACTCGGCATGAAACCCGACATACACTCACTACCACCATTGCCATATCAATACCTGAACCAACAACACATACTATACGACTGCGTCTATAACCCCGAAATCACAGCCTTCTTAAAACAAGGACTACAACACGGAACACGCATACTAAACGGACTAGATATGCTATACAAACAAGCCGAAGCAGCATGGCAAATATGGAAAAGGGGTTAGGGTTGAAGGTTTAGGGATGAAGGTTTAGGGTTTAACGAGTTAAAGAGTGAAGGAAAATAGTAGAACAACAAAAAATAATGAATATGAAAAAACGTATTTTTAGTAGCATTATTCTGGCTATAGGCATGTGCACAATGCTATCAGGCCAAAGCGTCAAACACGATGAAGCAGCACTGGTATATTACATGCCACAAACACAATTGGACATAACTATCCATTACACTAAAGTAACCGTAGAACCAGGCCCCTTTTACCTCTATGCCGAACGCTATCTAGGAGTCAAAGATGTAGCCGTAGAAGCATCTACACGATACGAAATGACAGACATCACACTGAACACTAGTGCGATAGCAGACACCAAACGCAGCTACAAAATAGTAGCTACCAGCGGTAGCGAAGCTCAATGGATAACACTCACAGAAGATGGATTACTTTACGGATACAACGTACAAGCCCCCTATCCCGATGAGAAACCCCAACAAGAATATGATGCCATCCTATACCCCGACAATACCCCCTACTTAATGCCCCTCATGGAAGAACAAATGGTGGCTAGCTCCATTGCGAAAATGGCTGAAGGTGCCGCTAAACAAATCTACCACATACGTGAAACACGCATCAACCTGCTAGCCGGAGACGTAGAACATACACCCGCAGATGGGAAAGCTATGCAACTTGTACTCGACGAACTAAACAAACGCGAACAGATGTTGGCTGAACTATTCATAGGCACTCGTAGCGTTGAGCACTACACACATACAATAACATATACACCTAACGACGATGCAAAAAACCATATCATAGCTCGATTCTCACAATACGCAGGTATCGTGGACGCTGATGACCTTAGCGGAGAACCTATCAAATTGACACTAACAGGCAAAAGACAAACATACATACATAGCATAGAAGAAAGCAATAAAAAAGACAAAGCAACTATACCATCACAACTATACTACAACCTGCCAGGATCAGCACAAGTAGTGGTGGCATTCGGAGACAAATGCCATGCATCAGCCAATATAACAATAGCACAATACGGAATAGCTGTACCAATAGCAAAAAGCCTTCTACTAAACAAAAATACACCACATATATATTTCAATACACAAACAGGCAATATCCTATCCATTGAACAATAATGAAACGCCTACGTTTTCTAATAATTATCATCTGCATCGGATGCATAGCACCCTATGCGCGTGCACAAGAACTCAAGTGCACTGTCACAATCAATTCGGACCAAGTACAAGGCTCGAATAAAGAGATGTTCAACACACTCAAACAATCCATCGAAGAGTTTGTCAATACTACCAAATGGACAAACCTCACGTACCAAGAAAAAGAACGCATCGAATGTAGCATGATGCTCATTGTCAAAAGTGTGGAAAACGATATCCTCAAATGCGACTTTACTTGCCAAAGCCGCCGCCCTATATTCGGAACTACCTACGCTAGCCCCATACTGAATTTCCAAGACAATACCTTCTGCTTCGCCTATCAAGAGTATGACCGCATGGATTTTCAGCAAAGCACGTTCACAACGAATCTCACGGCATTGATTGCATATTACTGCTATTTGATTATCGGTTACGATATGGATTCATTCGCACGCCTAGGAGGTACACCATACTTCCAAATGTGCGAAAATATTGTCACATCAGCTCAATCCGCTTCGCTCGATGAATCCGAAGCCAAAGGCTGGAGAGCATTCGATAGCAATCGCAACCGATATGCACTAACCAACAACCTCATGGACGAAGCCTTCAAACCCTATCGCATGTTCTTCTACGAATACCATCGCTTGGGATTAGACGAGATGGTGAACAACGTAGCCAATGCACGAGCGCGAATAGCCAATGGCTTACCTACACTGAAAGAAGCCAAAAGTGCACGGCCCTCAACATACATCATAACGACATTCCTTGATGCAAAAAACGATGAATTAGTAAATATCTTCGCCAAAGGTACAGCCGAAGAAAAGAAAAAAATATATGACTTATTAGTGAATATTGACCCCACTCGACAATCTACCTACGACGAGATTAATCGCTAGCGCAAAAACACTAAACCACAGAAAAAAAAAGAGGTCAGACCTCTTTTTTTTATTACTGACTACGCAATAACAAGCCCTATTTTCCCTTTATCGTATCAAATCCCTGTCCGAAAACACCATTCACATTAGCTTGGCTGACAAACGCATTAGGGTCGATAGATTTGATAATATGGAATATAAGTTGGCTTTCTTGTTTACGAGCCAATACAGTAACAATATGCATAGGCTGTTGGCTATACCAGCCAGTACCATCTAAAATGGTCACACCACGATGCACTGTCTCATTAATGGCAGTAGCTATCTCAGCATACTTGCTAGAGAAGATAAAAAATTGCACCGACTGACGCATACGCGACATAATCCAATCTAAAGCAGCTGTATAACTAACCGTCATACATAATCCGTAGAGAATACGCTTAATCTTAAAATCTAACACATCCATTCCCTCTACATAGAATTGCTCTGGAATAGGCAAAAAATAGCTACTAGCAATAATCACTGCATCGCAAATCACCATCACTTTGCCTAGCGACATGTCCTTGTAATGATTCACAATCATTGCCACGATATCCGTACCACCAGAAGAGCCATTATTGAGCATTACAATGCCCAAACTCAAACCAAACACAACACCACCGACAATACACGCCGTAACAGGGTCGGCGATCAAAGGCTCCACACGCATAGGTATCACCCTGTACCAAAAAGCCAAAGCCAATGCCCCCACCAACGTGCGAACACAAAACTGCCAACCTACAGTAAGCATGGCTATCATAAGCAACAATGCGTTGATAGACAAGGAACTGAGCCACAATGGAATAGCACCACCATAATCGGCAAAAATGGTTGGAAAAAAGCCCTGTGTTGCATAGTAGATAATGGAACATATACCAGTCAAACCTGCGCCTACTACATTATGAGGCACAAATATCCAATTCACCATCAAAGCAAAAGGAAACAACCCCATAATGATGAAGATATATTCACGAATGACCTTGCCAATCGGATAATTGAATGGTTGCAGCAATCGTTGCGTATTCATCGCTGTACTTTGTTATGATGTATGAATAGGGTCAAATCCCTGTCCGAAGACACCACGTACCTGACTCTGACTAACAAAAGCATTAGGATCAATTGCATTGACCAGACGGAAAATTTTGTTCGACTCATACTGGCGCGCTATCACCGTAATCACTTTACCTGGTTGCTTAGAAAAACCACCCTGCGCCTCTAAAAAAGTCACACCACGAGGTACTTGCGTCATAATAGCCTCTGCTATCTCCTCATACTTGCTACTAAAAATAAAGAACTGCACCGATTGGCGTGTGCGATTCAGCACCCAATCCACAGCGGTGCCTGCCATAAAAGTATAGCATAGACCAAAAAGTATCTTCTCCAGCCCTCTACCAAATGGTAGTTCATGAATCTCAGGCAAGAAATACGCGCATAGAATAATCACAATATCGCATGCCATCAGCACACGCCCCATAGGCAAATGCTTATATTTATTCACAATCATCGCTACAATATCTACTCCACCCGTGCTACCATTATTTAGGAAGACTATTCCCAAGAAGCATCCCATAAACAATCCACCCAATATCACCGCCATAAATGGGTCGCTTATCACAGGTTCAGCAGGTATCTCAATGACTTTCAGCCAAATAGTGTACCACAAAACGCCCCATAGTGTACGAACGCAGTAGCGCCATCCTACAGTAAAGAACGCTGCTATCAACAATGCTAAATTACATACAAACGAACTCAACCATATAGGAACGAAAGTATCTGTAGCAAAATAAATAATCTCACAAAGACCTGTCAGTCCGCCACCGACAATGGTATGCGGTACCAATATCCAGTTGACCGCAATGGCATACGGAATGGTGCAAAGAATAATCATCAAATATTCTTTCATAGCTATCAGCGGTTTCATACGCTGATAGCCCTTGAGCTGTTCACGAAGTTTTCCTTTTGACATGGTTTAAATATTGTTCAAAATGATTCAATGTTATTCAACGTGTTTCAAAATGATTATTTGGTAAAGCGTGCCACGAGATTTCTATCACCCCATCCGTTATCCACGCGGGATACAGGTATCCAGAACTTGTTGGCTTTCACCCACTCTGCTGGATAGGCTGCTTTCTGGCGGCTGTATGGGTGGTTCCACTCGTCAGCCACTACCTCATACTCTGGGTGTGGTGCATTGAGCAGCACATTATCTTTCTTATCCACCTCGCCACGCTCTACCTCAGCAATCTCCTCTCGGATAGTGAGCAGCGCGTCAATGAATTGATCCAACTCGTGCAAACTCTCGCTCTCGGTTGGCTCTACCATCAATGTGCCATGCACAGGGAAACTCAAAGTAGGCGCGTGATAACCGAAGTCCATCAAGCGTTTAGCAATATCTGATTCGGTGATACCGATACTATGGAACTGACGGCAGTCGAGAATCAACTCATGACCTACCCTACCATTCACGCCTGTATAAACAATGCCGAATGCGTCTTTCAGTTTCTCAGCCATGTAGTTCGCGCTTACGATAGCCGCTGCAGTGGATTCGCGCAAGCCCTCTTCGCCCATCATACGAATATAGCCGTAGGAGATGAGTGCCATGTTCGCATTGCCATAGAGCGCGCTTGATACGCGATTATTCTCCGCTTGAGGCATAGCACTAACCAAGTGCTCTGCACAGCAGATAGCACCCACACCAGGACCACCACCGCCGTGAGGACTGGCAAAGGACTTGTGTAAGTTGAGGTGGCAGACATCTGCACCGATAAAACCAGGATTGGTATAACCAATCTGCGCGTTCATGTTCGCACCGTCCATATATACTTGTCCACCGCAGTCGTGTACGATCTGGCACATCTCGCGGATAGCCATCTCAAAGATACCATGTGTTGATGGATAAGTAATCATACAACCCGCCAAGTTATCCTTGTGTTGCTCTGCTTTCTCGCGCCAGTCAGCGAGGTCAGTGTTACCGTTCTCGTCGCATTTCACTACCACAGGAATCATGCCTGCTTGTGCACAAGACGCAGGGTTAGTTCCGTGAGCAGAAGCAGGAATCAAGAGAATATTGCGATGGTCTTGACCTTGTTGATGCAGATACTCGCGGATAGTTACCAGACCTGCATACTCGCCTGCTGCACCTGAAGTAGGTTGCAAGTTGCATGCCGCAAAGCCCGTGATAGTTGCCAATTGTTGCTCTAGGTCTTCCATCACCTCCATATATCCAGCCACTTGCTCAGCAGGTGCCAATGGGTGAATGCCCATATATCCGGGATAGGTCACAGGTATCATCGCAGCCGCAGGGTTGAGCTTCATGGTGCACGAACCCAATGGAATCATTGTATGGGTCAAACTGATATCCTTGCGCTCCAGACGTTTGAGATAACGCATCATCTCGGTCTCGGTGTGATATAGTTTGAATACCTCCTCTTGCAGGTAATCTACCTCGCGAACACGGTCTTCGTTGATTGCCCAAAGTCCTTCGAAGGACTCCTCGCTATCTTCGTATTGCGCCATGTTGCCCGAGGCGTTAGCAAAGAGCTCAATGATGTCATTCATATCATCCACCGTCACGCTCTCGTCGAGTGAGATGCCAATCCAACCTTCCTCATCGTAGTAGAGGTTGATGCCCAATTCTTCAGCCGCTTCGCGCACTGCCTCTACCCCATTCCCGTGGCGGATTTTCAGTGTATCAAAGAACTCGGTGTTCTCTTGCTCGTAGCCGTATGCTTGCAGCATCTCGCTCAGATACACGGCTTTACCGTGAATACCCTCAGCTATCTCACGTATGCCTTCTGCACCATGATAAACGCCGTACATACCTGCCATCACAGCAGACAGGGCTTCTGCGGTACAGATATTCGATGTCGCTTTCTCGCGTTTGATATGTTGCTCGCGTGTCTGCAAAGCAAGGCGGAAAGCAGGTTTCTCGTAGGTATCTTTGCTCAGACCGATGATACGACCTGGCATATCGCGTTTGTACTCCTCGCGAGTAGCCATATATCCTGCGGTAGGACCACCAAAGCCCATTGGCAAACCGAAGCGTTGTGCTGTACCACACATAATATCTGCGTTGAGTGGCTTGAGCAATGCCAATGCCATAAGGTCGGCTATCACCGTCACTTTCATGCCTGCGGCGTGGCAGTCATCAATGAAGGCGGTGTAGTCTTCAATCGCACCATCTGCATTTGGCCATTGTACGATTGCACCAAAGAACGGACCGTTCGCTGCGAGCCAATCGCTTGTCACCATTGCATAATCCACCATCACGAGCTCGATGTCTTGTCCCTTCGCGCGTGTGCGCATTACGTTTAAGGTGTTGGCAAAGATTTTCTTGTCCACCAATACCTTCTTCACGCCTGCTTTCACCATATCACGGCTGCGTAGGTTGCGCATCATAGTTACGGCTTCGGCTGCTGCTGTAGCTTCGTCGAGAAGCGAACAGTTGGCAAGTGGCAGACCCGTGAGGTCGCTAATCATCGTTTGATATACAAACAATGCCTCCAAACGACCTTGGCTCACTTCGGCTTGGTATGGAGTGTAAGAGGTGTACCATACGGGATTCTCCAATATATTGCGTTGAATCACAGCTGGCGTATTGGTGCCATACCATCCGCGACCGATGTACGAACGATAGAGTTGGTTCTTCGCTGCCATCTGGTGCATGGTATTGAGGTGTTCTTGCTCGGTGAGTGGCTCATCGAGGTCAAGTGGCTCTTCCAAAAGGATATCCGCTGGCATGGTTTGTGCGATGAGTTCATCCACACTTTTCACTCCGATTACTTCCAACATCTGCTGTTGGTCTTGCTCTGTCAGACCAATATGTCTGCTTTTCAAGTAGTTAGTTTTCACAATATATCTATTTTTAGTTCGCTACGCTCACGTTAGTGGCTTCGCGTTGTTGGTTTTACGTTATTGGCTAAAGCATTGATACAGCGAATGCGGGTGCAAAGTTACTATTTTTTTTGAATATATACAAGTGTATATTGATTTTTCCTGTAAAAAAACAGTTTTCTATTTGCTTATATGCAAAAATTATAGTACCTTTGCAGTCGCAAACCTACGCCGAGGGATGTCTGCTCATCATGGGCGAGGGGAGCAGACATATGAAAGGCGTTTATTAGCGCTTTGTTCTGACGACTAGAAACTTCGCAACTTTCAAGAATAATCAGGACTCAGCAACGGTAGATGCTCTACGGGATTATAAGATAATCCCTCTTGTGCCAATT
>JAZNMT010000055.1:0-17416 GCA_045579895.1 Paludibacteraceae bacterium | reverse complement strand
CATTATATACACCTGACACATTTAACTCACGACCACGCCAAATATATGGAGCTGCCTCATAGCAGATGGTGTCTGCCTGAGTTTCTAGATAGGTAGGAGCTACATAGAGATTCAAAGTCCATACAGAGTCGCAACCATGTATAGTATGCAACGAGTCATTCAACGTAATCCAACCTACTTGAGAAGTTGGGATAGTGGTATATTTAGTTGTACCATTATATAATTCATGGTTCTCATGGCCATGCCATGTGTATGGTTCATTGATTGCGACTGTATCGCCATATGTAAAGTGATAAGTAGGATGAACTTTAATACGATAAATAACAGTAGAGTCGCATTTAGCAGTCTGATAAACGGTATCGTACAAAACAATCGTGGTATCAGTAGTAAATTGCGAGAGGTCAATGGTATCATTTAGAAATACATATACCTCGTTATTGCAATGTTCATCGTGGATCTCACGTACACCAGCAGGCAACAGTACCAGATGCAATTCATATATACTATCGCATCCTCCTACGGTCAGCAAAGAATCGTGGTAAACACCTGCTTCTGTATATGTCTTACCTTGGAACTCATAGACATCACCACGGCAGATTGTATCATACGTTATAAAGTAATACTCTGGGTTTACTTGCAAGTGCTGGATATATACGGAGTCAAAGCCATTAATAGCTTTCAACGAATCGTAGTACACACCTGTTTCCAGCAGTTTTCTCCCATTGAAATCAAATGTTTCATGTTCACAAATAGTATCATAAGAAACCTTAAGGTAAGAGACATGTACACTGAATACCGAGTCGCATCCCAATGTGGTTTCTAGGCTATCGTAGTACACACCAGCATGTTCAATGAGTTGACCGCGGAAGTCATAAGTAGCACCAGGCTCTATAGTCACTGTATCTGCCACATGGTAGTGAGGTGCTACCAACAACTGAAGCGTAACTATGGAGTCGCATCCCCAAATACTCTCTAAGGTGTCAGTTAGTGCATACTTACCACTTGGATAATCAGCGAAGGATTTTCCGTGCCATGTATAATCTGAGCCAAGGCAGATTGCCTCTTTCTCTACCTTATTATATATAGGGTGATATACCACCGAATATTCTACGACAGAGTCGCAACCACACGTACTAGTCAGAGTATCTAAATACATACCTTGCTCTACAATAGCGACACTATTAGAAAGGTAGAATGTATCACCTTCGCAGAGGTCAACACGCTCTTTGATATAATCCAATGGGCGCACATAGAGTTGCAACTGAATGATAGAATCCGTGCCAAATGTACTGGCGATCGTATCATTATATATTCCTGACGTCATTAATTCACGACCTTGCCAGCGATATGGGAGTTGATTGTGACAAATTGTATCCGTTGCTATTTGAATGTAAGTAGGAGCGACATATAGGTTCAATGTCCACACAGAGTCACAACCATGTATGGTATGCAACGAGTCGTTAAGCGCAATCCAACCTACCTGATTCGTTGGGATAGTCGCATATTGCTCAGCACCCATGTATAGGCGGTTTCCTTCATGACCGAACCATTGGTATGGTTGATTGAGGCCAACAGTATCACTATGATAGTAATGATAGGTAGGACGTACTTGGATGTGATAGGTAATGATAGAATCACATCGTTTAGTATTGTGAATTGTATCATTAAGTGTTAAAACAGTATCGGTAGTAAACTGCGAGAGGTCAATAGTATCATTGAAGAACACATACACTTCGCTATTGCAATACTCATCATGAATGTCGCGTGTACCAGCAGGTTCCACGACAAGGCGCAATTGATAGATGCTATCGCACCCGCCTGCGGTCAACAATGAGTCATGGTAAACACCTGCCTCATCATAAAGTTTACCTCGGAACTCATAGATATCGCCACGGCAGATTGTATCTTCTGTAATGAAACGATACTTCTGATTTACTTGTATATATTCTACATATACCGAATCAAAGCCATTAATGGTTTTCAATGAATCGGTATGTACGTATTGACGCACATCTGTCAACAATTCGATTTGTTCGAATAATGGATATCCGTTTATTGTGCATTGTTCATCCGTCATATAGCTATATACCACATATGCGCAACTATCTGGCAAATCAACAGATTGTACTGTACCAGTAGGTTCGGTAGTATTATAGTATCCTGAGATGAATGTATGATTCTTATCGAAGAAACACCAACCGTAGGTATTAAGCGATTTGAAGATAGGTGCCTTGATGGCATGTGTGCCAGCAGGTACAGTAATTTCACAATACCAATTATTGGTTGCTTTAAAATATTCACCTGTTAATGCATTATATGTACCTACATGTTTCTCTATTGGATAATAAGGAACATATCCCTGCTCAAAGGCATCACTAGTACATAATGTGTCGTAAGAAACAGATAAATAAGAGACATGTACGCTATAAACAGAGTCACAGCCGAGGTCGGTAGTTAAACTATCGTAGTACACACCAGCATGATCGATGATTTGGCCACGGAAATTGTATGTCTCACCAGGCTCGATAGTTACAGTATCTGCAATGTGATGCGACGGAACAATCATCAGTTGTAGAGAGATGATAGAATCGCATCCCCACTCGCTATGCAAGGTATCATGCACAAGATATTTACCCATAGGCCAAAGTTCAAAGGTTCTTCCATGCCATGTCCAATCGGAGCCTAGACAGATTGCCTCTTTTTCGTAAAGGTGATAAGTAGGATGTTCTATAACAGTGAACTCTACTATTGAGTCGCAGCCATTGATAGAGCGGAGTGTATCGCGATATACACCCGGTGCAAAAATAACTGTTTGGTTTGTTAATGTAAATGTATCGTTTTCACAGAGATGTATTGTATCCTTTGTGAAGTAAGATGGGTACACATGCAGGTGCAAGATATAATTAGAGTCGCAACCTAATACTGACGTATTCTTATCATACCATGTTCCTGTTTCTGTCAATTCACGTGGTTGTCCATTTCTATGCCAGATATAAGGCAAATCTTGTTGACAAATGGTATCATATTCTTCGAAACGGTATTTAGGTGCTACAAACAAACTCAATTGACGTACAGAATCACATAAATGGGATGATGTTTGCATGCGTCGGTAATCATAGAACCAACCAGATACAGTATCAGGATAGGTATAAGTAGAATCTTCCCAAGTATATGATTCCCCTGCACAAATTGTAGCAGAGTCAATATATAGGTATGTGGAATCCATGTAGATTCGCAACTCATAAATAGAGTCGCACCCCAATTGAGTCTTAAATGAGTCGGTATAAACACCTGGTTCGGTGTATTTACCTTCACGCCATTCTACCGTATCGAGTCGACATATTGTATCTATGCTCACGAAGCGATATCCTTGTTTCCACTTTGGCACAAAGCGATAGATAGAGTCGCAATCGCAAGAAGGATCTCCATCCTCACGATCGTATCGCGCCTCATAATAGTGCTGCTGTTGCGCCATGGATAAGGTAGTATCATATGCGATCTTTAGGCCGTGGAAATCAATCGTATCGCAGGTACAAACCTCTTGTTCTACCAGCGAATAGAATGCAGGTACAACTGTCAAATTCAACTGGTAAACCGAGTCACAGCCATGGGCTTTAGTACCACCAGGCACAGTATCATAGTATGTGCCTGATTTCCATTTATTTACATTCTCATGAATTTGCCAAGTATTCCAATTATATAACTCGTTTTGGCATACTGCTGTATCTGTAACGAAGAGATAGCTTGGGTGAACAATTAATGTGAGATCCACTATAGAGTCACATCCTGCCACTGTTTCAAGTACACCATGTCTATAAATAGTAGTGTCTTTCTTAGGATAATCAGTAAAGTCGAACTCTTCACCTGCGAACACATAGTTATCAAAACTACATACCTCAATAGTAGTGTCTAAATCATAGGTCTTGTTGATAGTCAGAGCAAGATAGAAAGTACTATCGGCACCCTGCTTTGTGAGGAGTGTTATTGTATCATAATAATTTTCCAATGATTTTGCTAACTGAATAGTATCCCCAAAGAGTGTTTCATCAATTTCTTCGTCAAACTTATATCCAATATACAAGCGGTTTTGCCACGACGCTGTGTCGTTGTCACAAAGGTAGATTGTATCCCAATATTTATAAGTAGGTAATACAGATAGATGGAGATAATGTATTGAATCGCAACCATAAACTTCCGTAGAAAGATGATCTTCTATAATAAAAGTACCTGCCTGATTTGTAGGCACATAATCATACTCTACTCCATTCATTATCACTTTGTGTCCTTCGTGCCCTGCCCAGAGATATGAATCATGTTGGAAGACAGTGCCATATTCAGTAATGGAATATGTAGGACATATATTCAAGAATACCTCTGTATAATGATCGCACCCCTCTGGTGTTTGCGTTTTCTTAGATAGGTACATGAGGTTTCTTCCTTCAAAGTTCTCAAATGTATATTCTACATTATCATACACAAACGCATCCCCCTTTTGAAGACTCTCATACTCTGAGTCATCACAGATATTCCCACGTATTGTATCGCGAACAATACTATTAACGGTAATTTGCAGTACGAATATACTATCTACTCCATACTGTTTGGTCTCAAATTTAATTGTATCCTTGTGTATGCCTTCACTAAGAATAGTACATCCCTCTATAGGGTTCTCGGCGAGTGCGGACTCATCACCCACATACATTTTGCCTCTCCAAACAAGCACACCATTATTACATATTTTCACTAGGGTATCCTTTCGATAAGTAGGAGCGACCGTCAAATTGAGGACAAAAGTAGAGTCACACCCCACAATAGTTTGCAGACTATCTACAATACGATATTGTCCCGGCTTGGTAGTTGATATATCACTATAATTTCTCTTGTCACCATTTATATATATACTACTACTCTCTGTGTGGTTTTCCCACGTGAAAGCAGAGTCTTGAGGAACTACAATAGTCTCTTCTTCTTTATGAGCAGGATTTACCGTTACACGAACAGCTTCGATATATTCACAACCGGAAGCTGTAGTTTTTGTAGCGCTATATGTATAAGTCGTTACCTTGTCAACATCTGCATAAGAATATTCCATTCCTTCAAAAGTATAACTATCAGTAGAGCACAAGGTTACAGGAGTCTTGAAAGCAGTATCGGTAGATTGCAGATATAATTTCAAGTAGTGAATACTATCACATTCTAAGCAGCATTGTGTTTTAGTTTTGAATACATTATCATACTCGCCTTCATCAAGATTAGTTTGAATCAGCTTGGCATATTTCGAGTTAGCTTCTGCTAATCCACCATCCCCAAACTTAAACTTAGGTCCTACATATAGAATGTTTTGCCAAGAAATAGTGTCTATATCACAAATACGCAAGGTATCATAGATTTCATAGGTTGGCGTTACCGTAAGGGTAAAGTCCCATGTTGTGTCACAATGATTGCTAAGAGTATATTTGAAGGTTCCAACTGTATCAGTGCGGATGGTTTTAATTTCTACATTCTCGCCTTTTTCATCGTCATACTGATAGATGTGTTTTGGGAACTTCTCATCAAACAGATTGAGTTTATATATAGGATCAATCCAGAGTTTTGCCAATGCAGTATCTTGGCAAATAGTTAGTTCAGGCACAGTAATATCCACTTGTGGCATCACACTCAGTGTAAAGATGATTGTTGAGTCGCAATTACTCTTTTCACATTTAGTAACGTATTTATACGTACCAGCAAGTTTAAACTCTCCATCTGCGGTGATATCCTCTTCTGTTAATGCTATATACGTGTTATTATCTGTTAGTTTTTCCCATTTTGTTGGATCAAATAACTTGAATCGATCGTCAGCATAAGGTATTTGTATTGGACAAATAGTTTCCTCTAGATTTGCAGTATCAGGCACACCTACATAAAGGTACAGTGTAGTAATGTGGTCGCAACCAGCAGCCGTTTTGCCGTTATGCACATAGATATGCGTGCCTACTTCCAATGTATCGGAATCAATGGGTCTTCCTTTGAAATCATATGTTTCTCCTTTACAGATACCGGTATCAATTACATCACGAACGGTTTCTACGACATCCACTATCATAGAAACATCTTGTTGTGTTTTGTAACCAGGACATGCTACAGACTCATAAGCGACAGTCACTATCACGGTATATCTGCCTATATTCTCATATTTATGATTAACAATCGACAAATCCTCTTCGTTCTTAGCTTCTAAGATCGTACCATCACCGAAATCCCATTTAACAGGTGTACCATCCGCAATACGTATAGCACGAAACTCAATAGGATCTTCGTTGAGACATACTTGCATATAATCAAGACGTGCTTGGTTCGGATCTCTCCAGCCGCTACTACCATAGCCGCCTGTACCACCGATACCACCACCGTAGCCGCCTACATAGCCGCCACCGCCGCCACTACCCCAGCTACCGCCATAACCGCCACCACCAGAGAACATATAAAAGTCATTGTAGCGGTTGTTAAAGCCTGCATTGTATGCATAAGACTCTGCATGTGCTAAGCCATATACAATAGCAGTGAACTGCTCTTCTGTATTCTGCAACCAATAAGAAATGGTATCCGAGATAGGTATTCTAGCATACGAATATTCTACATTGCCATCTAGAGGAGTAAAAACAACTTCAGCAGGTAAAGGTTGATCATTAATCCTCATTGCATCCACCGCGCTTGTTTTCGTTACGACGTTCACAAAGTGCTTCATTGGAACCTCTTTACGCTTATCTTCTGTTTCCTTCACTGGATCAACAATTTCAAAAGCAGATATGTTAATATAATCCAGTCCTTGCTCTATTGGTGAAACATACACCATAGATGGATCACCATAATTAATCCATTTTCCGCTGTACTTAATAGGTGGATTTTGACCACTAGATGTAAAATAAGAATAACATGTTGTTGGACGAGAGGTCTCTACCCAAGCACTCCCCATAAAATCACCTTCGTAGGATTCATATTTTTTCAATACTGCCTTCTCTTCCCCATTTACCGTAACTATTGTGTTATCATACACAGCGGTCACACGAAAAATATTGTAGTTAGAATGCTCCGCAGCTGTCACCGCAAATTTTTGCCCCCAATAACGAAGTGGAACAGACTGTTCAAATATATGGTCCATCGAAGCACCTGGCACTTCTGGAATTGCGGCATACACGTTACCAGAAAATACCGCCACAGGATGTTGCTCTGACAATATCTTACTTCCGGAGAAATCTTTAGGTTCCTTAGAACGAACAGAATATACTTCACCCTTATCAAGGATTATTGAGAAAGTTTCATCTGCAGCATTACCACCCGTTGTAAGTTGACTTGGAGTAATATATAATTTAGTATCATCATGAGTGGCTACCACAGAAAATTCAGTAGCGAAAGCATCTTCTGAATAGGTTTGAAGTACATACTCATTCCCCAATGCAACTGTAGGTAGCACCAAAGTAGCATCATATGTTTCATGCATATAGTTACATGCATAAACCGATATTGGCCTATTAGCATAAACATGCACGCCTTTTTCCTCTGCGACTTGCTCCGTTGTTGCATAAGCATACGCACGCTCATCTTCTTCAATAGAGTATGTTCTTACTTCTCCCTTTTGAATAGTAAAAGAATCCTTTTTCCCATTCGTAAACTCAACAGTCACAGTAGCCTCCGTCTCCATTGTGGTAACACGCAACTGCAAAGCCAGTGATTTGTCTTTCAGTTCAGCTGCTGAATTACGCATAAACGTTACCCAGAAATCAGTTCCTTGCGTGGAGCGTACAGTACGCCAGGTGTGGTTGAGTATGCCTGTTTTCTCATCATCATTAACTTGAGAAAATGCAGGCACGCTACATACTAAAGAAAATACAATACACAATAAAGCACGAGTCAAAGTATTCTTCATATAACTAAAATTTATATTTTTCTTATATCAATAATCACTAACAGTACCAGCCCATAAGGAAGGTACAGCATTAGTTACAACGCAAAACAAGCACCTCGGCTACGCATATTAGCTCTCTGACCTTCTAACACGCACACTTACGAGCGAATAATCCACTACCGAGGGCACTACATAGTGTCCTTAGAGCGGATTATTCGCTTTTTTGCCTAATCCCCATCCACCTGATGGGTACGCCTAATATAACCTTATAAATTATATAAGGGCCAGAGAGGGTGCAAAGGTACTAAAAATCAATGAACCATGCAAAAAAAACTATCAAAAAAAATAAAATTCAGTGTATTTTCCTATATTTTGCGACAATTAGATTAATAAAAGGATACAAAATATTAACAAACAATCAAATACAGTGGAGTATATTTGGCAATATTTTCTTTTAATGATAAAGCGCTCCCAAAAACGAATAAAACAAAAACTAAATGATAAAAAGACGCTTATAAGTTTCTACGTTTAGTTCTTAAATTGGCCTATACTATCTTACGAATAACTAACTTATCACTAATTAATCACTAACTAATCACTAATATATGTCTAATATCCAATAAGACTCCAGAAGGAAAGAAATAGGAAGTCCTACGCGCATGGCGAATGAATGAATGAATGAAGGAATGAAGGAAGAAAGGAAGGAAGAAATAAAAAACTCGCCCAGTCTACGAGGAACTGGGCGAGGGTATAAAATTCAACTAATTAAAATCTAACTAGTTGGTATGTCAGCATTTTGTTAGAACTCCTCTTGTTGGCGGAGTTGTGCCTCTGCAGCGGCAGCACGAGCAGCTTGGATAGCAGCGTACTCCTCCGCATTGTGCACAGAGATATGTTGGAAGTCACGAAGACCAGTACCAGCAGGAATCAAGTTACCACAGATAACATTCTCCTTCATACCATCTAAGTAGTCCACCTTACCTTGGATAGCCGCCTCATTGAGGACCTTAGTTGTCTCTTGGAAGGAAGCCGCAGACATAAATGACTTAGTACCCAAAGCCGCACGTGTGATACCTTGCAAGATTTGACTAGCAGTAGCACATGTAGCCTCACGTGCAGTAACAAGTTTCTTATCCTTACGGCGGAGTGTAGAGTTCTCATCGTGGAGACGACGTGCAGTAACGATTTGACCCGGTTTCAAAGTCTCGCTGTCACCAGCATCCACAATAACCTTCTTACCCCAGATACGATCGTTCTCCTCAAGGAAGTCACGTTTGTCCACGATTTGCTTTTCAAGATAACGTGTATCACCAGCGTCTTGGATCTCTACCTTACGCATCATCTGACGTACGATAATCTCAAAGTGCTTATCATTGATTTCCACACCTTGCATACGGTAGACAGATTGTGCCTCGTTAACGATGTAATCTTGTACCGCTGTAGGACCTTGAATAGCGAGGATATCGTTAGGTGTGATAGCACCATCGGAGAGTGCTACACCCGCACGTACATAGTCGCCCTCTTGTACGAGAATCTGCTTACCAAGTGGAACGAGATATGATTTCACTTCGCCCAACTTAGATGTAATAGAAAGTTCTTGGTTACCACGTTTGATACGTCCGAAGCTAACTTCACCATCAATTTCAGCTACGATAGCAGGGTTGGAAGGGTTACGTGCCTCGAAGAGCTCAGTAACACGTGGAAGACCACCCGTGATATCGCCTGCAGTACCGAAGGAACGCGTTTGTGTAAAGAGGGAATCACCCACTTTCACGTCAGTACCATCCGTATGTACGAGCAGAGCCTTGACAGGCAAGTTGTATGTACGCAAGATATTTCCCTCAGCATCAACGATATGCGCTTGAGGCATCTTGGTTCTATCCTTAGTTTCAATGATAGAAACCTCTTTCTTGCCGGTTTGGTCATCAATTTCGGTCTTCACAGTAACACCTTCAATCACATCGTTGTATTGTAGGCGACCCGCTTGCTCAATAATCAATGTAGCCTTGTATGGATCCCACTCGCAAACCATTGTTCCCTTCTCGTATGTCTCGCCTGGAGTAACGAAGAGTTTAGCAGCATATGGGATATTGAAAGTAGTAAGCACCACATCTGTATTCACGTCCACGAGGCGCATCTCATTCAAACGACTAACAACAATCACTTCTCCCGCTTCTGTTGTGATAGTGCGTAATTCATCTATCTCAACTCGACCTGCTTGTGTGAGTGCATATGTATTTTGTGCCGTAGCGTTACCAGCGACACCACCGGAGTGGAACGTACGCAATGTAAGCTGTGTACCAGGCTCACCAATAGCTTGTGCAGCGATGACACCAACGGCTTCACCCTTTTGTACCATCTTACGTGTAGCCAAGTTGCGTCCATAGCATTTAGCACAAGCTCCGTGTTTAGCCTCGCAAGTAAGTACCGAACGAATCTCTACGGCCTCAATACCAGCAGCTTCAATAGCCTGGCATGCATCCTCACGAATTTCCTCTCCAGAAGCTACGATAAGATTGCCTTCAAGGTCATATATATCATGCACGCTCACACGGCCAAGGATACGTTGTGTCAGTGTAGCCACCACATTATCGTTCTGCTTAATAGCACGTGCAGTCAGACCACGCAAGGTACCACAGTCCGTCTCGGTGATAATCACATCGTGAGAAACGTCCACAAGACGACGTGTCAAATAACCAGCATCCGCAGTCTTCAACGCTGTATCGGCAAGACCCTTACGCGCACCGTGGGTAGAGATAAAGTACTCCAACACGCTAAGACCTTCCTTAAAGTTAGAAAGAATAGGGTTCTCAATTGTTTGACGGCTATCCGTAGCGCCAGCTTTTTGTGGTTTAGCCATCAGACCACGCATACCAGCAAGCTGCTTAATCTGTTGACGCGAACCACGAGCACCAGAATCCATCATCATATAAACAGAGTTGAATCCTTGATCCGCCTCTTTCATATGTTTCATCAGGACCTCAGTCACCTTGCTATCTACCTCGTTCCATGCTCCGACAACTTTGTTGTAACGTTCATTGTCGGTCATCAAACCTTCCATATAAAGTTCGGTCACCTCCTCAACAATTTGGTTACCCTTTGCTACGAGTTCATTCTTCTCTTCTGGAATAAGAATATCATTGAGGTTGAAGCTCAATCCTCCCTTGAATGCCATCTTATAACCAAGATCTTTAATCTCATCCAAGAACTTAGCAGTACGCGCTACACCACAAGTTTTGATAACATCAGTAATAATCTCCTTAACAGCTTTCTTACCGAGTGTAACATTCTTATACCCAACCTCATTAGGCACATAATAGTTCACCAAGATACGCCCAGGTGTAGTTTCCACCAGCGAAGTCTCTCCAGTACGATGGTCATAGATACGCACCTTAACAATAGCATGCATATCTACTTTTCCCTCATTGAGAGCGATTTCACACTCTTCAGGCGAATAGAAGGTCAATCCTTCCCCTTTGGCTCCCACACGCTCTTTGGTGATATAGTAAAGACCCAAAATCATATCCTGTGAAGGAACAGTAATAGGATTACCATTAGCAGGGTCAAGGATATTATGCGAACCAAGCATGAGGAGTTGTGCTTCCAAAATAGCTTCGTTGCTCAATGGCAAGTGCACAGCCATCTGATCACCATCGAAGTCGGCGTTAAAACCAGCACAAGCAAGTGGGTGCAACTGAATAGCCTTACCCTCAATCATACGAGGTTGGAAAGCCAAAATACCATGTCGGTGCAAAGTAGGTGCACGGTTGAGAAGTACAGGATGCCCCTTCATTACATGCTCAAGGATATCAAAGATAATAGGCTCCTTGCGGTCAATAATTTTCTTCGCAGATTTTACTGTTTTCACGATACCGCGCTCAATGAGCTTACGTATAATGAATGGTTTATAGAGTTCCGCAGCCATATCCTTAGGCAAACCACACTCGTGCATCTTTAACTCAGGACCAACCACGATAACAGAACGTGCAGAATAGTCCACACGCTTACCGAGCAAGTTCTGACGGAAACGACCTTGTTTACCCTTCAGCGAGTCAGAGAGCGACTTTAATGGACGATTCGCATCCGACTTAATAGCAGTAGTTTTCTTGCTGTTATCAAAGAGTGAATCTACAGCCTCTTGTAACATACGTTTCTCATTACGCAAAATCACATCTGGGGCTTTGATTTCTACGAGGCGTTTTAGACGATTGTTACGAATAATTACACGACGATAAAGATCATTGAGATCAGATGTAGCGAAACGTCCACCATCCAATGGCACAAGCGGACGCAATTCAGGTGGCGTAACAGGAATTACATGAAGAATCATCCACTCAGGCAGGTTTCTACCTTTACTAGCGCGGAAGTTCTCCACGACTTGCAATCTTTTGAGAGCCTCAGCCTTACGTTGCATTGAAGTATCAGAATTTGCACGATCACGCAACTCGTAACTCAAAGCATCTAAGTCAATCTGTTGCAAGAGTTTCTCAATAGCCTCTGCACCCATTTGTGCGATAAACTTATCAGGGTCAGTATCTTCTAGTTGCTGGTTATCTGGTGCAATCTTCTCCAAACGCTCCATCAACTCGATATATTGATCCTCATCGAGCAACATTCTATCCTCGACAATCTCATCCTTGTTAATCTTTTGTCCAGCGAGTACACCTGCTTGCAATACGATATACTTCTCGTAGTATACTACAGCATCTAACTTCTTAGTAGGCACCCCAAGCAGTGCAGCCATCTTAGAAGGTAATGAACGGAGATACCAGATATGCGTTACAGGCACTACCAACTTGATGTGTCCCATACGCTCGCGGCGTACTTTCTTTTCTGTTACCTCTACACCACAACGTTCGCAGACAATACCTTTATAGCGAATACGCTTGTACTTACCGCAATGGCACTCATAATCTTTGGTTGGACCGAAGATGCGTTCGCAGAATAGGCCATCACGCTCAGGTTTGTAGGTACGATAGTTGATAGTCTCAGGTTTGAGTACCTCACCCGAACTGATACGCATAATCTCATCTGGCGATGCTAAGCCGATAGAGATACGGGAAAAACCGTTTTTCTTATTATCTTGTTTGAAAGCCATAATTCTTGAATTTTATTCCATTGTAATTGATAAACCAAGACCTTGCAACTCATGCAATAGTACATTAAGTGACTCAGGCAATCCAGGAGTAGGCATAGGTTCGCCCTTCACGATAGCCTCATATGTACGAGCACGACCCGTAACATCGTCAGACTTAACGGTAAGAATCTCTTGCAGGATATGCGCAGCACCGTGTGCCTCAAGTGCCCAAACCTCCATCTCACCAAAACGTTGACCACCAAATTGTGCTTTACCACCAAGTGGTTGTTGCGTTATCAAGCTGTAAGGACCAATAGAACGTGCGTGCATCTTATCATCAACCATGTGACCTAGTTTCATAAAGTAGGTTACACCTACAGTAGCCATCTGATCAAATGCCTCACCAGTACCACCATCATACAATTGAGTCTTACCAGCACGTGGGATACCAGCTTTGTCAGTCCACTCATTGAGCGAATCCAATGTACATCCGTCAAAGATTGGAGTTGCAAACTTAACACCTAATTCCTTACCAGCCCAACCAAGAACAGCCTCAAAAATCTGACCGATATTCATACGTGAAGGCACACCTAGTGGGTTGAGGACAATATCTACAGGCGTACCATCAGCCAAGAATGGCATATCCTCTACACGGACAATCTTAGAAACAATACCCTAGTTACCGTGACGACCAGCCATCTTATCACCTACACGAATCTTACGACGCTTAGCGATATACACCTTGGCCATTTGTACAATACCATTAGGTAATTCATCACCAATAGTAAGGTTGAACTTCTCGCGTTTGAGTTGTGCATCCATCTCTTTATACTTGGTGATATAGTTCATAATACATTGGCTAACTAAAGTATTTATGTGCTCATCTGCAACCCAATCAGCCAGCATCAATGTCATATAATCAAGATCTTTCAATCGCTCCTCAGTGAAGGTCAATCCCTTAGCGATCACTTCGGTCTTAATATGATCATATACACCTAATGAAGTATGACCGTCCAATAAGGTAACTAGTTTGCTTACTAATAGCGCTTTCAATTCCGCAGTCTTTACCGCAAATGCAGCATCATACTTAGCCATGATTTCCTTATCCTCTAATTTTTGCTTGCGGTCTTTTTGCGCTTTCTTGTAGAGGTGCTTGTCAATAACAACACCACTAAGTGAAGGACTTGCCTTCAAAGAAGCATCTTTTACATCGCCAGCTTTGTCACCGAAGATTGCCTTAAGCAGTTTCTCTTCAGGAGAAGGATCAGACTCACCTTTTGGAGTAATTTTACCAACAATAATGTCACCTGGCTCGATGTGAGCACCTATGCGGATAATACCATTCTCATCCAAGTCTTTGGTTGCTTCTTCACTTACATTAGGGATGTCTGCTGTAAACTCTTCCATGCCACGTTTGGTTTCGCGCACCTCCAAGAGTTGCTCTACTACGTGAACAGAAGTAAACATATCCTCACGAACAATACGTTCGCTCAGCACGATAGCATCCTCGTAGTTATAACCTTTCCAAGGAATATATGCAACCTTTAAGTTCTTACCTAATGCCAACTCACCATTCTCAGTGGCATAACCCTCAGAAAGGATTTGTCCCGCAACCACCTTATCACCCTTGCGAACGATAGGACGAAGGTCAATAGTGGTATTTTGATTGGTACGTTGGAACTTAGGTAATTTATATTCCTTCTCAGCAGGTTCAAAGGAAATAAAGTCCTCCTCCTTAGTCCGATCATATTTCACACGGATCTTATCCGCATCTACGTATGTTACCTTACCACTGCCTTCTGCCATGATTTGTGTACGCGAATCTTGAATCAACTGTCCTTCGATACCAGTACCAACGATAGGAGCCTCACTGCGCAATAGAGGTACCCCTTGTCGCATCATGTTAGAACCCATCAAAGCGCGGTTAGCATCGTCGTGCTCCAAGAATGGAATCAGTGCAGCTGCTATGGATGCAATCTGAGATGGAGAAACGTCCATCAAGTCGATTTGTTCTGGCGATACTACTGGGAAATCAGCCTCGTAACGCGCTTTCACTTTCTTGCGGATAAATTTACCATTTTTATCCAACGGAGCATTACCTTGCGCAACAGTAGATTTTTCCTCATCCTCTGCTGTCATATACACAACATGGTCATTATCCAAATCCACCACTCCATTTTCAGCTTTACGATATGGTGTCTCAATGAAACCAAGATTGTTAATCTTAGCATAGATACAAAGTGATGAGATAAGACCAATGTTTGGTCCTTCAGGTGTCTCAATAGGACAGAGACGACCATAGTGTGTATAGTGAACGTCACGCACTTCAAAACCAGCACGATCTCGACTCAAACCACCAGGACCTAAGGCAGACATACGACGTTTATGAGTAATCTCTGCCAATGGATTTTGTTGATCCATGAACTGAGAAAGCGCATTTGTACCAAAATAAGAATTGATAACACTAGAGATTGCCTTAGCATTAATCAAATCAGTAGGAGTGAACACCTCTGTATCGCGCACGTTCATACGCTCACGAATAGTACGAGCCATACGCGCAAGACCAATACCAAATTGATTGTAAAGCTGCTCACCCACAGTACGTACACGACGATTTGACAAGTGATCAATGTCGTCCACCTCTGCATTGGAATTAGTAAGTTGCACCAGGTACTTGATAATCTCGATAATATCCTGATTCGTCAAAGTACGTGTTTCCATTGGAATATCCATCTCCAACTTGCGGTTGATACGATAACGACCTACCTCACCCAAATCATAACGCTTATCCGAGAAGAAGAGGTTTTGAATTGCCTCACGTGCAGTAGCATCATCAGCTGGCTCAGAATTTCTCAATTGGAGATATATATGACGCACAGCCGCTTGTTCAGAGTGAGTTGGGTCTTTTTGCAAAGTGTCAAAGATAATCGAATACTCAGCCTCATTATTATCATCCTTATGCAAAAGAATTGTCTTAACATCAGACTTCAAAATCAAATCACAATTCTCCTCAGTCAATACCGTCTCACGCTTCAAGATTTCTTCTTGACGTTCAATAGTTACCACCTCGCCAGTATCTTCATCTACGAAATCCTCTACCCATGCTCGCAATACGTTACCAGCCAAAGTACGGCCTACAGCAGCAGTCAGGTTCTCCTTGGTGCACTTAATCTCCTCTGCCAAACCAAAGCAATCCAAGATATCTCTATCGCTCTCATAACCGATTGCGCGCAACAATGTAGTTACAGGCAATTTTTTCTTGCGATCAATATAAGCATACATCACATGATTGATATCGGTAGCGAATTCAATCCATGAACCACGGAATGGAATGATACGAGCAGAATACAGCTTTGTACCATTGGAGTGCATCGAGGTACCAAAGAACACACCTGGTGAACGATGCAATTGGCTCACAATGACACGTTCTGCACCATTAATCACAAAAGTCCCTTTAGGAGTCATGTAAGGGATAGTACCCAAAAATACGTCCTGCATTACTGGCTCAAACTCCTCGTGATCAGGATCAGTACAAGTCAAGAACAACTTAGCCTTCAAAGGCACACAATAGGTGAGTCCACGAAGCAAGCATTCCTCTATTGAATAACGAGGAGGATCAATGTGGTAATCCAAGAACTCTAGTCGGAAGTTCTTTCGAGTATCCTCAATTGGGAAATTCTCAGAAAAAACTTTGAACAAACCTTCCTTATGACGCACCTCAGGAGTTGAATCCATTTGGAAAAAGTCATGGAAGGACTTCAGTTGAATTTCCAGAAAATCAGGATAAGGCATCTGCTTTTGCATTGCCGAGAAATTGATTCGCTGGGTTTTGTTTTGTTTTGCCATTTATTTTATATTTTATTGTTTTCGAACATTAACAAAAATGCCTGATAATGAATTATTTACACCTAAATAGCCGATCGTATTATTTGATATATATTAATAAGAATCACAATTATATTATCAGAATTTAACATTTTTTCAACATTCTCCTCTATTCAGAGAAAAAGGTTTAGACCCCATTTTTGGGTCTAAACCTAGTGTCATTAGGTTACGAAGTATTACTTCAACTCTACCTCAGCACCTACCTCCTCAAGAGCTTTCTTGAGAGCCTCAGCAGTAGCCTTATCTACACCTTCCTTAACGGTTGCAGGAGCAGCGTCAACGATGTCCTTAGCCTCTTTCAAGCCAAGACCAGTTTGCTCTTTAACTGCCTTAACTACTTGCAATTTTTGTGCACCAGCTGATTTCAAAACAACATCAAAAGATTTTTTCTCCACAGCTGCAGGAGCCTCGCCCCCTGCTGCTGGTGCTGCTACTGCTACTGCAGCAGCTGCTGGTTCGATACCATACTCCTCTTTCAAAATTTGAGCGAGTTCGTTTACTTCCTTAACTGTAAGGTTTACTAATTGTTCAGCAAAAGCTTTCAAATCTGCCATTGTTGTATAATTTTA
>JAZNMT010000054.1:0-3993 GCA_045579895.1 Paludibacteraceae bacterium | reverse complement strand
CAATCTCCTCTTTCTCTTCTTGCAGATAGCCCGTCATTTCGATGAGTTCCATACGGTCGAGTAGGGGACGAGGAATCGTGTCCAGCGAGTTGGCTGTAGCGATAAACAGCACTTTGCTCAAATCATAATCCACGTCAAGGTAGTTGTCGTGGAAAGTGCCATTCTGCTCAGGATCAAGCACTTCGAGCAATGCGCTCGTTGGGTCGCCTTTGTAGTCAGAACCTATCTTATCTATCTCATCAAGCACGAAAACAGGGTTGCTGGTCTTCACCTTGCGCAGGTTCTCAATGATACGACCAGGCATAGCACCGATATAGGTGCGACGGTGACCGCGAATCTCCGATTCATCGTGCAATCCGCCCAAACTGATACGCGCGTATTTTCTGCCCAATGCTTCTGCAATGGAACGACCTAAACTGGTTTTACCCACACCCGGAGGGCCATATAGGCAGAGAATAGGGGCTTTCATGTCATTGGCTTGACTATTAGCCTTCATCTTCAGTACAGCTAGGTATTCGATGATACGCTCTTTGACTTTCTCCATGCCATAGTGGTCATGATCAAGTACTTCTTGGGCGTTACGAATATCGTAGTTGTCTTCTGAATACTCGTTCCAAGGCAAGTCGAGCAGTATCTCCAAGTAGTTTTGCAGGGTGGAGTACTCAGGCGAGTGGGTAGGGATGCGACGGAGTTTTTTAAGTTCATTCTCAAAGGTCGTTTGCATCTTCGCGCTCCACTTCTTTTGCTTGGCACGTTCGAGCATAGCGTTTGCCATTTGCTCATCGGTGTTGCCCAATTCCCGCTGAATGGTCTCCATCTGGCGTTGCAGATAGTATTCGCGCTGTTCTTTGTCGATATCCTCTTTGGTTTTGCTCTTGATAACTTCTTTCATATCAAGCATTTGCAGTTCGCTTGTTAGGATTTCGAGCAGGGTGACAGCACGCTCTTTAAGCGAAGTCATTTCCAGCAATCGCTGTTTGTCGGCAATACGAACGCCAAAGTTACCACAGATATAATTGACCAGAGTAGGTGGGTTGTCAATGCTACGCAAGGTCATACCTGCCTCTGCAGGTATGTTCTCCATGCGTTTGAGGATTTTCTCGGCTTGATTTTTGAGACTGCTGACCAAGGCGATAAACTCTTTGTCATTGCGCTTAGGGAAGTCCTCTTCTAAAACGTGTACTTTGGCTTTCAGGTATGGTTTTTGCGATACAATCTCTTGTACTTCAATTCGTTGTATACCTTCCATAATCACCATTAGACTTCCGTCAGGCATGTCAAGGGTACGCATGACGCGTCCTGCTGTACCTATGGTGTATAGGTCATCGGATGATGGTTCTTGCACGTCTTGAATACGTTGGCAGCATACGGCAAGCAGTTCGTCGTTTTTGAAAGCGTTGGTAACAAGTTTTTTCGATTTTGGTCGTGCTACTGTTACTGGTAGCAGTACACCAGGAAAGAGCACCATATTGCGAAGTGGCAATACGCCCAATACGTCACCATCTTGCAAGTCAGGTTCTTTGGTATCGTCATCTGCAGTTAGTGGAATGTAATCAACTTCCACTTTCTGATTCTCATCGGTGTTTAACAATTCATCAAGGTAGGTCATATCGCTTTGCGAGTTTATAAGTTTTAAAAGTTCTATTAGTTTCAATGTTAGTTTCGTAGGGGACTATTCTATACATTCTATTTTACATAATTGAAATTAGAGACAATTGTTTTTAATACAATTATATTAGGTTACAAACAAAATCCCCTCATAAAAGCGCGGCAGGAAATGGATTGCCGCGCAATATTGTTGAAGAATTTGTCGGTATTAATTAACTTTCCGCTTCGCGCAGGTCAATCATCAGTTCATCCAGTTGCTTTTGATCAACGATGCCAGGAGCACCCAACATCACATCGCGTCCTTGGTTGTTCTTTGGGAATGCGATGCAGTCGCGGATGCTGTCCAAGCCAGCGAACAAACTAACGAAGCGATCCAAACCATATGCCAAACCGCCGTGAGGTGGCGCACCGAACTTAAACGCATTCATCAGGAAGCCGAACTTCAGTTGTGCCTCTTCTGGTGTGAAGCCAAGAATCTCAAAGGTACGTTGTTGCAATGCTGCATCGTGGATACGGATACTACCACCACCTACTTCTACACCATTGATAACCATATCGTATGCGTTCGCACGCACGGCTGCTGGATTGGTGTCCATAAGAGGAATATCCTCTGGTTTTGGCGAAGTGAATGGATGGTGCATAGCCATGAGGCGTTGCTCTTCATCGCTCCACTCGTACATTGGGAAATCCACAATCCATAGGCATGAGAACTTCTTTGGATCGCGCAAACCGAGTTGTTTGCCGACCTCCAGACGCAACTCGCAGAGTTGCTTGCGGGTCTTCATTGCATCATCGCCAGATAGAATGAGAATCAAGTCGCCAGGCTGAGCGTTCATGGTTTTTGCCACTTGTTGCAACTGCTCTTGGTTGTAGAACTTATCTACGCTGGATTTCACGTTGCCGTCTGCCTCCACGCGGGCATAAACCATACCTTTCGCGCCAATCTGTGGGCGTTTTACGTAGTCTGTGAGGGCATCCAATTGCTTGCGGGTGTATGTAGCGCAACCTGTAGCGCAGATACCGCCGATATAGGCAGCATTAGCAAACACACTAAACTTCTCTTCTTTCTGTTCCTCAATAGCGTGGAAAATATCGTGCAACTCCACGAACTCCATGCCGAAGCGTGTATCGGGTTTATCGCTTCCGTAGTATTTCATGGCATCTGCCCATGTCATACGTGGAAAATCTGGCAAGTCAATATTGAGAATAGACTTGAACAGGTGTTTTGACATCCCTTCGAAGAGTTGGAGCACATCCTCTTGCTCTACGAATGACATCTCGCAGTCAATTTGTGTAAACTCAGGTTGGCGGTCCGCACGAAGGTCCTCATCGCGGAAGCACTTCACGATTTGGAAGTAACGGTCAAAACCGCTGACCATGAGGAGTTGCTTGAGGATCTGTGGACTTTGTGGCAGTGCGTAGAACTGTCCTGGGTTCATACGGCTTGGCACGATAAAGTCGCGTGCGCCTTCGGGTGTAGAGTTCACCAAAACGGGTGTTTCTACTTCGAGGAAGCCCTTCTCATCCAAGTAGCGACGTACCTCAAATGCCATCTTGTGTCGGAGTTCGAGATTCTTTCTTACGCAGTTGCGACGAAGGTCTAAGTATCTGTATTTCATGCGAATATCATCGCCACCATCGGTCTCATCTTCGATAGTGAAAGGAGGAGTGACGGCTGCGTTGAGGATATTCATTTGGGCTACTTTGATTTCTATTTCGCCTGTAGGTATTTGTGCATTTTTGCTTTGACGTTCAATCACTTCGCCTGTTACTTGGAGTACGAACTCGCGCCCTACTCCATTGGCTTGTTCCAGCAATGCGTCTTGCTCTGCGCTGCCGTCGGATTGGAAGGCAAGTTGTGTGATACCATATCGGTCACGAAGGTCGATGAATGTCATACCGCCCATTTTGCGGATACGTTGTGCCCACCCTGCGAGGGTGACTGTTTTGCCTGCATCGGCGAGGCGTAGCTCGCCACAAGTGTTGGTTCTAAACATAGTGTATTGTGTAGTATTATTAGCAGTTGTGTAGTATTGTACAAAAAAGCGCGCAAAGGTACGAAAAAAATGCGAGATATGCAAGTAAATCCAATGATTTTATAAAAAAAAGCGCCCGAGGAAGTTGATTCGGGCGCAAATTGTTTGTGTTGTTTTCTATAAAAAGTTACTTCTTAATTCAAAATTCTTAATTCAAAATTATCAAAGGCTCTCGCCGAAGTCATCTTTGAACTTCGATACCAACTCCTCTTGCCAATGCCCTATCTCTTTCAATCGTCCAAAGAAGAATCGCAACACTTGTGGCTCCTCTATCCACTTCAGTCCGCCAATGATTTGACGGTTATCCCACAGCCATTTCACGCGGTCAGCCACGTATTTTATCTGCGAA
>JAZNMT010000053.1:0-11700 GCA_045579895.1 Paludibacteraceae bacterium | reverse complement strand
ACTTCTGCTATAGTTGATACTGAATTGGAATTTGCTGGTGGTATGTATAGCGGCATATATAACAATCCATATATAATTTGGGGGCGTTATTCAAAGCATTTCTTTAAGTATTATTTGAATATTTCTTTCCAATTCCATCACGCACAAATGGATGGCATGCATGCTTCTCGTTTTCTAAATAATCTACAAAAAACAATCAATTCTTTAATAGTAAACTAAATTTGCATATTTCAAAAAAATATTGTACCTTTGCTGCAAAATTAGAAACATAGACACATATACCAATGAAAAAAGTATTCTTATTATTGGCTGTTTGTTGTCCCATATTTGCACATGCAAGCACGTACAATTTTCTTGTATTTACCAGTACAGAAGGCACTAAAACTGCTTTCGGCGTGAAGGATTTGACACTGAAAGTGGAGGGCAGCGACTTACTAATAACCAATGCAGAAGGAACGGTAAGTATGTTACTAACAACAATGAAATCAATGCAATTCTCGGAGGATGGTACTGTAAGTGCAGTAGAGAATATTTTGAATGCAGATACTCCTGTGCAAGTATTTAGCGTATCGGGCACTTCGCTTGGTGTGTACGGTTCGCTGATGGAGGCGGCTCAAACGCTTAACGCAGGTGCGTATGTGATTTCTAATGGAAGTGTAACGCAAACCATTGTAGTGAAATGAAAAAGATAATACTATTGATAATCAGTTGTTTCGCTATTGGTGGACTCCTGAATGCTCAAACGCTGAATGTGCAAGTAGGGCAAGTGAACTATCAATTTCCTGCCGACCAAGCAGGGGTGATGAATGATGCTGAGGGTACTACTTTGACTATTATGAATAAGGTGTTCACCTTGGCGGATGTGGCAACCATGTATGTGGATGAGTCAGTTGTGCAAGATAATACTGTTGCAGTGGAATATAACGGAGAAACTGCTGCTATCACCGTGGCAGGCAATGTGGCGCAATACTTGACCATTACTATGAGTGGCGCACATGTGAATATAGAGCAAAGTAGCGAGCTGGCTGAGGAGATCACTTATACATTGTCAGGTAGTTCTAATGATGGCGAGTTCTATATGTCAGGTTCGTATAAAGCGACTATTATACTCAATGGTTTAACGCTGACCAACACAACGCCTGTGACTTCGGGTGCTGCTGTGCATATCCAAAATGGCAAGCGCATCAAGGTGAAAGTATTGGAAGGCACAAGCAATACGCTTGTAGATGCGGCTAATGGTTCGCAGAAAGGAGCATTTTACGTGAAAGGACATCCCGAGTTCTCTGGCAAAGGTACGCTGACAGTGAATGGCAATGTGAAACATGCCATCAAGTCGGGCGAGTATATGACGGTGAAGGATGCCACTATCAAGGTGCAATCTGCTGCTGGCGATGGTATTAACTGTGGTCAGTACTTCTTAATGGAGAGTGGCGTACTGAATATCAGTGGGGTAGAAGATGACGGCATACAATGCGATATTGATGATACTGAAGTTGGTTCAATAGGCGAAACTGCGGACCACGAGGATGAAGATAGTGGAAACATCTATTTGGAAGGTGGACAGATCACCATCAATACAGCAGGCATTGCTGCTAAAGGTGTGAAATCGGAAGGCGATTTGATAGTGAAGGGTGGAGTGATTGATATTACTACCACAGGAAATGGCAAGTGGGATGAGGAAGATGTGAAAACCAAAGCGGCAGCGTGTTTGGGTAGTGATGCCAAAGTGGTTATCTCAGGCGGTACTTTGATTTTGACCAGCACAGGTGCTGGTGGTAAGGGTATCAACTGCGATGCGGCATTTGAATTGTCGGGTGGCGAGGTGACTATCGTGACCAAAGGTGCATTGTACTACCACAACGGAACAACTGAGAATACCAACTATACGGGTAATACGGATAATGTGAATAGCGATTATTATTCTTCTTCGAAAGGTGTGAAAGCCGATGGCGCGATCACTATTTCGGGTGGAAAGATTAGTGTGGCTACTGCAGGAAGAAATGCCGGAGGCATTGAGAGTAAGACATCGATTTTGATTTCGGATGGCGAAGTGACAGTCAATTCGTATGATGATGGATTGAATGTGGGTGGCGATGGTAGCGATTTGATTATTTCGGGCGGTTATGTGTATTCGCGTGCGATGAATAACGATGGTATTGACGGCAATGGCAATGTGTATGTAAAGGGTGGTTTGGTGTATGCTATAGGTGCTAATTCACCAGAGGTGGCTATTGATGCGAACTCTGAGGAGCAGAAGAAGTTGTATGTGCAGGGCGGAACGCTGATTGCCGTTGGCGGTTTGGAGAGTGGAGCGCAGATCTCTGGTGGTGTGTGCAAGCAAGTCAGTTTGTTTACGTCAGAGGCATGGTATGCGTTGTACAATGGCAGTGAATTGGTAGCGGCGTTTAAGACTCCTGCTGCTTCTACATCTAGTTCAGGTGGTGGCCGTCCTGGTGGCGGTCCTGGAGGCAGTGGAAGTAAGAAACTAGTGGTATATACCTCTTCTACTCCCGCGTTGAAGTCGGGTGTGACGGTTAGTGGCGGCACGGAGTATTTTGATGGTGCTGCCAATATCGGTGGCACTGTGAGTGGTGGAAGCAATGTGACACTGAGCAATTACACTAGTAGTGGCGGTGGTCCAGGTGGAAGACCTTAGAGGGTGACGCCTCGGAGGGGCTATAGGACGCCTCTGCGAGGCTATGGGAAGGCGTTCCGCCTATAGGACGCTCGCTTTGCGAGCTATGGGACGCGGCAAAGCCGCTATAGGTTATAGGCAAAGGAACGGTTGCATGAACATGCAGCCGTTTTTTTTGTTATGTGTAGTCATTTATCTAGATTTGTCTATATGAAAATAAATAAAAAAGCAGTACTTTTGCAGCACAATTATTTATCTGTCGTAGTTTGGGATAATAGTAAATCCATTTGTATTAATAATTTAAACCATAATTGATATGAAAAAGTATTTCTTTTCTTTAATCCTATTGTTGGCATTGTTCGCTAGTGCTTCAGCAATCCACGCACAGAACTATTGGAATGGTACTGTTGACAAGTCATGGACAGGTTCGGGTACAGCAGATGACCCTATCCTCATTTCAACCGCAGAGCAGTTGGCGGGCTTTGCTGATAGCGTCAATCGTGGAGATGACTTCTTGGGACGCTATATTGAGTTAGCTGCCGATATTTACCTCAATGATTCTACATTGGCTGATAGCCTCAAACTCGAATGGGAACATCCTATTGGTCAATTCCAGAATGGTGGTTCAGGATGGGAGTACACCTTAGATACCGCATGGTTTAGAGGTAATTTCGATGGCAAAAACCATATTATTTACAACCTCTTCTATGGCACAACACCCGAGAGTCCTGATTGGGATGACCCTGATAATCCTCTTGGAGGCATGGGGGGACCTGACTTCTCTGGTTGGGCTAAAGCATTATTTGGCTTCGTTGAGAATGCTACTATCAAGAATGTACGTTTGGAGAATGCAGTCTTGAATGGTGCTTCCAGTATTGCAACCCTCGCATTGCAAGTAAAAGGAAACTCTGTGATAGAAAACTGCCACGCTACAGGAGTAGTAATGAATATAGACCCAGACTATGGTGGCCCTGCAGGCGGTTTGATTGCACGCTTGATTAGTGGACAGGTTCTCAATTGCTCTGCCGATGTAGATGCATACGCATCGCGCGGAGCAGGTGGACTGATTGGCTATGTGGATGCTGATGGCGTTGTGCGTAATTGTTCTGCTGCTGGTATCGCACATTGTACAGAATACCATGTAGGTGGCTTGATTGGCTCTAGCTCTGGTTTGATAGAGAATAGCCATGCTTCAGGTCGCGTATCGCGTTCTTACTATCAGCATGCTTATGTTGATTGCGGTGGTTTTGTAGGAAAGAATAGTGGTACAATCCGCGACTGTTCTGCCAAAGGTAATGTGCATATCTATGGTCAAAATGGTGGAGGTTTCGTAGGATGGAACACAGGGCATATAGAGAGTTGTTATTGTACGGGTGATGTGCATGACGAAACAGACGGCTACGGCGCTTCGGCATCTGCTTTTTGCGCAATGAATGGTCGTAATACAAGTAGTATTTATGAAACGGACGAACCTGGCACATTAATCAACTGTTTTGCTACGGGTAAGACGGATATTCGCAAAGAATTGAATCTTACTGGCTATCCTGCAGGACGTCCATCTAATGGATTTCTTAATAGTTATGGCGACCGTTTAGCAAAAATTGTCAATTGCTCATACCGCCAAGTGCGTCCTGATACCTTGATGGGCATACGTGGCGGTGTGGAAGAGTTGCCTGAATCCTATATGAAGAGCCAAGCCTTTGTGGATGAACTCAATATGTATGCTGCCTTGTATGGAATTAGCACATGGGAGTACCGCGCGGGCGATTATCCTGTTCCTACGGGGGTGAATGCTACCAATATCACTGATTATCTAGCAGGTGGTTCGGGCACCGAAGAAGATCCTTTCCTCGTTGGTACCAAGCAACACCTTGAGAATATCCGCGATATGGTGAATAATGGTGAGACGTTCGAAGGCAAATATATCCGTCAGACGGCGGACATTGCATTGAATGCTCCTCGCGCACAATGGGGGGTACAAATGCCAGAGATGTGGACAGCTATTGGTACGATGAAGTTTGTCACCAACTACGAACCACATTATATGGTAGAGCGTTCGCATACCTATTATTTCCGTGGTACATATGATGGAGACTTCCACAAGGTGGAAAACATGTATATTGATGACCCTGCTGGTCTTCCTGCGGGATTGTTTGGCATTTTGTATCATAATGCGAAGATTAAGAACCTACATGTGACAGACGCCTATGTCATTTCTCCAGGCACGCATGCTGGTGTAGCCATCTTGGCGAGTGATGTGGATCGTTATGCTAATAATGTCTATATTTCGCAATGCCATACTTCGGGTGTAGTGGGTGATCCTGACAATGTGTATTGGTTGATTGCTGCATCAGCTATTGTAAACGGCATCGCGTTGGAGGGTGATAATTGGATACTGAACTGCTCCTCTTCAGCGGACGTGTATGCAGCGGAAGTACCAAGTGCTGTAACGCATCAAGGTGGTATTGGTGGTACGGATACCATTGGCAACTTCCTCTTTACAGGTACTCTTACCAAACGATGCAATATGTCCTATTGTCAGTTCAGGGTTCCTAATAATCAAGATTCTTGGATTGTTTCAGAAAATGGTTATTTTGATTCGGATAAGTTTAAACCATATAATGATGTAAATAACTATAACCACCTCGGTCGTTCTACGGCTTATCTGCAAAGCGCAGAGTTTGCGAATATTCTTAACGCCTATGTGGATAACTGGAATGCTACACATGCCTACCAACTTGACTATTGGCAACCACAGGAGGGTGATTATCCTAAGGTTAGTCCAGATTATAAACCTAGTTTGGTAGTTACCTTTGAGAGCAACGGCGGTTCGGCAGTAACTGCAAAGAGAGTATCAGAGAATAGTCATTTATTGATGCCTGACAAACCAACGAAGGAAGGACATATCTTTGCTGGATGGTATGAAGATGCGGGCTTTACCAAAGTCTTTGAGTTTGATTCTGCATTGGTTACACAAAGTATGACGCTCTATGCGAAGTGGTTAGAACCTACATACGACGAGTATGATTATTCGATATTCAACAATAAGTTCGCTACGGAGTTCCATATCACCAACAAAGCGCAATTGCTTGGCTTTGTGCACGCGGTAAATGGTATAGATGGCGTGTTGACACCAAATAACTTCAAAGGAAAAACGGTTTATCTCGATTGTGATATCTTGCTTAATGATACTACCGATTGGGAGTATTGGGGGAAATACACTTATGCAGAGTCTTGGACGCCTATTGGTACGGGTAGTTACTATATCGATCCTATACATCCTTTCTTGGGCACCTTTGATGGTCAAGGGCATGTGATAAGTGGTTTGTATATGGATGGTAATGAAGAGACTATTATAGAGCTTGAAGAGCATGGTTTATTTGGTTATGTAGGAACCAAAGGCGAGACCACTGTGATTCGCAATTTGGGTCTTCAAGCATCCGTAGCTGATATGCGCGGCAATAGAATAGATAGTAATATAGGACTGCTGGCAGGTGTGCTGCGTGATGGAACGATTACGCAATGTTTCACCCAAGGTAAGATTATTGTAGATGCCAATAGTAATGAAGATATTGGTGGTCTTGTTGGTCAGTTGGGAGGTATTAATTACGATGCAGGCGGTGTCGTAACCGATTGCTATTCGCAAGTAGATCTTGTATATAATCCACTGGATATCAATGCCACAAGTAGAGGAGTATTTGGTTCGGGTATGGTAGATTGGAATAATGGTAGTATCAGCAATTCCTATGTCGCAGGTGGCAGTTGGCAAGAGGGTGTAGCTGGTGGCACAATCAGCAATGTATATTATAATAAGGAGTTGAGCCCAAAGGCAGGAGCCCAAACTGGAACAGCATTGACTACTAACGAGATGCATGCTAAGAGCAGTTTTGCTGGCTTTGACTTTGACAGCATTTGGGGCAGAAACGATACCATCAATGGTGGTTATCCATACTTGCGTTGCTTCTATAAGGAGAACATCCCAGATAGTCCAGATCCTGTGAAAGTGACGGGTATCGACTTTACCGAGGCTGGAAAAACCTTTGATATTATAGAGGGCGAACAATTGCAATTGCATGCGAAAGTGTTGCCTGATAGTGCATTGGATCAGCAGATTATTTGGACAAAGAAATACTTGGATGCTAATGGCCATGATAAGCTATTATCCATTGATTCCAATGGGTTGGTAACTACATCGTATGACAAAAATTCTTTGAGCATCAACAAGTTTGTCATTACTGCTTCAACTTATGAGGGTAACTATCAAAAGAAATGTACAGTGAATGTACATAAACCACGAGTTGAATTGGGATATGTAAAACAATGTCGTCGTATAGGAACAACAGAGTGGGTAGAACCAGAGGGCAGTTGGAAGGTTGTCGGATGGGAATATCAAGTGGCATTCTATATTACTCCAGATAGTTTACACCAACCATTCACTATCAAGAATAGCAATCCCGATGTGGCAAGTGTAGAGGTGTTGTCGCAAGATACAGTGATTCCAAGTTTTATTTATGGAAGTAGTACACCTATCAGATGTGGTTTGTATATATTATCGGTGCATAAAGAGGGTGATGTTGAATTAGAAGCTTTTCATCCTAAAGGATATACCCAAAACTACCCCTATAAAATTCCTATTAAATACTACGAAATGACGGGTATCAGTATAGGGGTAGATAAGACGACTATCAAGGTAGGTGAAACATTGCAGTTAATGGCACAGACAACGCCTATAGAAGCAAGTGTATATCCTGACTCTTTTGCATGGTCAAGCAACGATGAGAGTATTCTCAAGGTAGATCAGAATGGTGTGGTGACTGCAGTAGGTGCAGGTACGGCTACTATCACGCTCACGAGTAGCAATCCGTCGTTCACTACCACCAAAGAATTTATAGTAGAACATATCCAGCCTTCTCGCATGGAGATTATCAGTTCGGATGAGGATTCGGAGATCTACGAGGGTGATACTTGTATGCTGACAGTCCATTTTACACCAGAAAACACCACCATGCGCGATGTAGAGTGGAGACTTCGTACAGCAGGTGACACTACTTATGTCAAACTTATTCCTATGGGTGACTCTTGTAAAGTTGTTGGCTTAAAAGAGGCTGGTCGTATCTATATTCAAGCAAAATCTTTAGGTTCTTCGGGGCGTTATGGAGAATATGGACTTCGCATCAATAAGAAGGTGCTGAATACCTCTCTAAATTTCCATAACACATCCGTTTCAATGGTAAAAGGAGAAACTAAAAACATCCGATTGAATAAGACAACCAGTTCTAATGAAAGTATTATTTTCAAGAGTAGCAACGAAGCTATTATCACCATCGATGAAGAAAGCCAATACATATCAACTAGTTATATTCGTTTTGATATCAAGGCTCTTGCTGCGGGTATAGCTACCATCACAGCTACAGCTAAAGAAAGCGGACTGACTGCTACCTGCGAGGTGACGGTGACATCTAACGACTTCTTTACCATTACCTTCCTCAACGAGAATGGTACAGTATTGCAATCCAGTCAAGTGCGTGAAGGCGAGATACCAGTATATACAGGTGAAACGCCTACGAAAGCCGCTACTGCAGAATATACCTACACCTTTGTAGGTTGGACGCCAGAAATAGTACCTGTGACAGAGAACGCTACTTATACTGCCACATACACAGAGAAAATACGCACATACCAAATACGCTTCTTGAACTACGATGGTACAGAATTGCAATCATCGCAAGTGGAATATGGTGCCTTGCCTGAATATACGGGCGAAACACCTGCCCGCCCATCTACTGAACAATATAATTATGTATTTGATGGGTGGAGTCCAGAGATTGTCGCTGTAACCAAGGATGCTAACTATACTGCCACCTTTACGAATATCCTCCGTCAGTACACCGTTACTTTCCTTGATTGGGACGGCACGCAACTTAGCCAGCAGGTAGTAGATTATGGTACTGCTGCTATTGCTCCTGCCAACCCTGTACGCGAAGGATATACGTTTGCGGGTTGGGACAAAGACTTTAGCAATATTCAATCCGATTTGATAGTGACTGCGCAATATACCAGAAATACAGTGTATTACACCATTACTTTCGTCAATGACGATGGCACAGTCTTGCAGACTAGTCAGGTAGAAGAAGGTACGATGCCTGAATACACAGGCGATACACCTACGAAGCAGGAGACAGACGAGTTTAGGTATTTCTTCGAAAGTTGGACACCTGAAATCGTTCCCGCTATTGCAGACGCTACTTATACGGCGACTTATACCGCCAAGACGCGCCATTATTATATACAATTCGTAAACTACAATGGCACAGTGTTGCAGTCATCGCTGGTGGCTTATGGCACTATGCCTGAATATACGGGTGAGACGCCTACAAAGCCATCCGACCAATATGACTATATTTTTGCAGGTTGGACACCAGAAGTGATAGCTGTAACAGGTTTTGCTACCTATACAGCCACATATACTGAGCAACGCATTATGCCAGTGCTTAGCAACGACGAGGTATATCATATCACCCAACCATATCGCAACAACACCGCCTGGGCGGTGGAGAGGGGTGGTACGCAAATGCTATCTAATATGCAGATTGGTGCGGAAAACAAGTCGGATGACCCACGCCAGCAGTTTGCTTTCCTCACTTTTGATAATGGAGAGACCTATTACCTCTACCACGAGGCAGAGCAAAAGTACATTAGCAAGGAAGGTCAATTGGTAGATGTTGCAGTAGATCCCGTGTACTTCAAGCGAGGGGCGTATGAGAGTACGTTTATGGTCTATTTTGATGCGGATCACTATGTCAATGTGAATGATTATGGCAATCTGGTGATTGATCATTGGAAAACACCCGACGGTGGCAACTCGTGTGTGATAACGGCAGTGCCTAAGTATGTAGTAACCTACTGCACCGTTACTTTCCTCGATTGGGATGGCACGGAGTTGCATGTGGAGCGGGTAGAGCAGGGGTGTGATGCCGTAGGACCTGCTACGAACCCTACACGCGAAGGATATGTCTTCATCGGTTGGAGCAAGCCAATCACGAATATCACAAGCGACTTGATAGTGATTGCACTTTACGACAAGGCTTCTGGTATGGGTAATGTGCAAATCGAGCAGAATAACGTACGAAAAGTAATGGAGCATGGTCAGCTGATGATTATTCTACCAGATGGCACACGGTATTCTTCGCTTGGAAAGAGATTAGTAATTAAGTAACATCAAAACGCTCCCGTCGCAGCATGACGCGGAGCGTTTTTTTTTGTTACAACATTGCACTATTACATTAATTTATGAGTCGAAGGGGAGGTTAGAGGTTAGAGGTTAGAGGTGAGAGATCGGCCTGCGGCCTGAAGATCGCCCCATGCGGGTCTGAAGATCGGGCTAAAGCCCTGTAGATCGGCTGTAAGCAGCCTGTAGAATTCACTATATAAACAAAGAACCTCGAAGAGTAACCTTCCAGGGCCTTTGTTTTATATTATATTATATTATATTATTTATCTAGATTTGTCTATATGAAAATACCTGAAAAAGCAATACCTTTGCAGTCGAAAGTGGCATTTACTGCTTTCAAGACATATAAAAAGCGTTTACTACGAGAAAGGTAAGGTTCCACGCTTTTCATATTAATATAGGTTCGAGTTGTTTGGAACCAACTTCTCATACATTTTCAAAACCGATGGTCTATGGGATATAAGCGACCAAGTATGTTATGAAAAAGGCATTGTGTCCACTATTTGTTGTCTTCGCACTTTGCATGACTTCCTGCAAAACAATCCATTCAACTGCAGAGTACAAAGACCCTACTACATTTTTAAGAAATGTAACGGTTGCAGATTTAGAAGTATCTAGAGACCGTATTTCATTTACTTACGAACCTAGTCGTGAGGTTAGACGTGGAGGAGATCAAAATGTAATAAAGGCAGCTATTCGTGAGGCATTGCGTGTAAATGGAGGTGGTGATGTTTTGGTAGATTTAGAGTATATCACAGTTTCAAAATTTAGTATCAAATTCTTTTATAGTAGGAGTGCTATTCGTCAGATTACAGTATCTGGCTATCCAGCAAAATATACCAATTTTCATAGTCTGAATGATAGTATTTGGGCACCAACTAAATTGTATCCAGATGAGATTAGAGAACGCACACCATTGAAGGATTATCTCCGTTAATAGCCATGAAACCGTTAATTAGGATTCTTATGTTGATATGCATTTTCTTTGTATATCAGCAACATTTGGACGCCCAAACGTATAGTGATGCTAGTTTTGATCTTGGTCTATTGTACAATTCTTCCAAAACACAAAAAAATCAAAAGCCAAAGAAACAATTTCCTGCACCATTCATTGGTATCAGTGCGGGTATGGGTGGTAGTTTTGGTCCGTATTATCGTTCGCTGGATGGTGCCTTTAGTTTGGATATGGCAGGCAGTTGCAACGATAAGTTTGCCTTGGGTGTGTACCTCAAGTACCAGAGCGTAGCAAGTTTGTCTGCTGGTATGATTTTTCTGCATGGCAATCATAACGAAGGTGCAGCGTTTATGTGGGGCATGGGCTTCTTGGGTGCGATGCCTAGACGTTGGTATAATATTCCAGTGCCTACCATGCCCAATGATGAGTATTTGACGATGGATCGTAAAATCGAATACCAATTGGGTGGAGAGTTGCGATTGGGTTGTAAATTTACATCGTCATGGTATATGTGGCTGGATATCTCTGCTCGTTTTGCTGAAGTGGATACAGAATTCCGTCATTTCGCATCTCATTTTAGGGAAGATGGTAGGACGTATTATGATGCAGGTAGGGAGGATAGTTATATCATAGCTGCCAGTTTGAGCATAGGATATAAGTTCCCAATAAAACAAAATCGACAAAGATAGAGGAGGGTGTGTTATGAAAATGCGTATGATTTTGCCTATTATAGGTATAGTGTTGTTGCTGTGCAGTTGTGAGCAGCATTTAATGGGAGATGCTTCGGATACTCCTGCGTTTTTGTATTTTGATGCAAATGGTGGTGAATTTGACGATGACTATAAAATGCGTATATTTGTGGGATATTACGAAGAATAT
>JAZNMT010000052.1:0-2826 GCA_045579895.1 Paludibacteraceae bacterium | reverse complement strand
CTCCAATCCCTCGGCAAGCTCCTCCTTCTTTACCTGCTCCTCACGTGCAGCCTCCTGCGCCTCTGCTGCCTGCTGCTCGGGTGTTGCGGCGGGCGCTGCAGTATCTTTTTTCTTCTTAAAAAGGTCAAAAAATCCCATAATCTTCTTCGGTTTTGCGCCCGTACGTTCGCACAGGCATATTTTCACGCAAAGTTATGATTTTTTGAGGATAATACCAAATATTAAATTATATCGCAATTCCCCCGTGATGAGTGTTGTTTGTTTCGAGAAATCTTTTTAATTTTGTAGAGTCGAGAGTATGCTCTCGGCAGACATATTTATAGAAAGTGTTTTCGCACACTCCTTGTTAGAAAATGTGGAAGTTTTCAAAAGCGGAGGTGGAACGAACAACACTCACTTCTTGTTTAGCATATGGTGTGGGCGCAATTCTTGTGTCCATAATCCCCATATCTATTCAGGTGTGGGGTATTGCATCGTTTATTCCGCTTTAGGTCTTTCCACAACCTTCTAACAGATAAACGAAATCGACTCCACACTTTCTTTTTTGTAAATCACATTAAAACCGCATAGGAGCTTTGGCGGTAGAGAGTAATTATGAAACAAAAAGAGTATGTAGCACCTATTATCGAAGTGTTCGAGATAAAGGTGGAAAAAGGTTTTGCAGAATCTATCGGTGGAGAAAATGACATAGAATGGTAACCCCTATGAGAAAAATTTATTTTTATGCTCTTACGGCTTCGCTTTTGTTTGGTTGCACAAAGAGTGAAGAGATTATTCCTGAGCAACAGATAGCAACTGCCCGCACATTTGTAGCATCTATTGAGGGTAATGAAACTCGTGTTCACGCCGAAGGACTTTCTGTCGTATGGGATGATAGAGACGAAATTTCAGTTATTGGCGATAATAATTATAGGTATATATACTCTGCCAACGACAAAGAGTTCTCTCCCGCAGAGAACGAAGGCATTACAGATGATGTGAGCGTATATGCCGTATACCCTTATGCCGAATGTAATACTATTGTCGATGGTAAAATTTCATTGACTTTCCCTGCCGAACAATCTTATGCTGAGGATTCGTTTGGTCCTGGGGCGAATGTTATGATAGCTAAATCTTCGGATGATGAGCTTCCGTTTAAGAATGTAGGTGCCTACCTAAAATTGCAACTTTATGGAGAAGGTGTTACCGTTAAGTCAATCTCATTCCAAGGAAATAGTAGCGAACGCCTCGCAGGTGCGGCACTATTGTCGTTTGATAAGGATGGAACTCCCGTGTATGAGTGGAATACGACAGGTGAGGACGGTAAAGTATTAACACTTAATTGTCCAATAGAGGGCGTTGAACTTAATGCCAATAAGGATGATGCTACGATATTTTGGCTTGTTGTGCCACCACAAACATTTGAAGGTGGTTTTACCATTGCCGTAAAGGATAGTTTTGGCAGAACATTTACTAAGAGTACTGAAAATCCTGTGGAGTTAAAGCGAAATTGGATTATCCGTATGGCTGCTATAGAGCTTTCATCTGCCCTTCAGCCCGCTGATGAGGTTTGGTGTTACGATGCGGAGGGTAATGTAGTTCCTGTTAATATTGGAGATAGTGGCGCTATAAGTGTGGCGAACTTTTTGCCTATTGATATAGACCATCCAACGCTAACTCCGAGCGGTGAAAATCTTCTTGCTCGTGCAGCAATAAGAAGCATCGTAATCCCTGAGGGCGTTACTTCGATTGATATGGCTGCATTTGCATTTTGTACATATCTTGAAAGTGTGGTATTGCCCTCGTCATTGGAGACAATAGGTATGGGTGCATTTGGTATGTGTCAAAGTTTGAAAAGTGTTGATATACCCGAAAATGTTAGTATAATAGGAGATTTGGCTTTTATGGGTTGTGCTTATTTGGAAAGTGTTGATTTGCCCGATAACTTGAAGCGAATGGGAACGGCAACATTTGCGGGTTGTACATCTTTGGAAAGTGTTACTATTCCTGATAGTGTGGAAGGTTCTCTACATTCAACTTTTAGTGGCTGTACCTCATTGACAGAGGTTTCTTTGGGTAAGAGTATAGTTGAGTTAAATCATAGTGTATTTTCAAGTTGTACAGCGTTGGAAAGTATTACGATTCCTGCCAATATCGAAGAGATAGAGGAGGGTGTATTCTCTGGTTGTACCTCGCTTAAAGAGGTAATTTTTGCAGATGAATCAAAACTGAGGTTTATATGGAATTCCACATTCGAGGGTTGTACAAGTCTTGAAAGTATAATATTACCTGCAAGTTTGGGAGGCAATAGTGAAGCTGATGATTCATTTGTGGGAAGTGGTGACGACGTAGATGGAGTAGGAGTTCCTATTCTGGGAACAGCAAGAGGTTTAGGTGCTGGCGTGTTTAATGGTTGCACTAACTTAAAAACGGTATATTCTCTTTCATTAGAGCCTCTGCTTTTAGACTATAATGGAAGCGCAAACACCTATCCATTCCCGTATGAAAATGATGGCTTTAAAGTATATGTGCCAAATGATGCAGCTTTGACTGCATATAATGCCGATGCAAATTGGAGTGTTATGGGTGAGTGTATTCAGGTAGGTACTCCTCCTATGCCATAGTAAAACAATTAGCACACAAAAAATGCGCACCCGAAAAGGATGCGCATTTTTTTGTATTAAACTTTTGGGTTTAATGCAAAACTATTTCTCAGCGAAGTAAGCCTTGATGTCAGCCTCCTCAAGAATGTTCTGAGTCTTGAAGATGTAAGCACCGGTCTTCTCTGATTTCACCATCTTGATGCACTTGGTGTACTTCTTGTTGGTACCCGTCTTAAGGGTTGCA
>JAZNMT010000051.1:0-40055 GCA_045579895.1 Paludibacteraceae bacterium | reverse complement strand
ATGAACATCACTTTCGTGACTACTGCTAAGAGCGATGAGGAAGGTTTCGCACTTCTCCGCGAGTTTGGTTTACCATTCAAAAAGTAATTAGACTATGGCAAAAGAATCAATGAAAGCTCGCGAGGTGAAACGCGCTAAACTTGTAGCAAAATATGCTGCTAAGCGTGCACAACTCCTCAAGGATGGTGACTATGAAGGTCTCCAAGCATTGCCAAAGAACGCAAGTCCTGTTCGTTTGCACAACCGCTGCAAAATCACAGGCCGTCCAAAAGGCTATATGCGCGTATTCGGCTTGAGTCGTATTCAATTCCGTGAAATGGCTTCTAAGGGCCTTATCCCAGGAGTGAAGAAGGCAAGCTGGTAAATACCTGAAATTCGCCCAGAGGACGTAGGTGCCTCTGGGGAATAAATACAATTAATTTATTAAATATTGTCCCGAAAGGCGGGATTAATTTAACAAAACATTATGACAGATCCAATCGCAGATTATCTGACTCGACTCAGAAATGCAATCAAAGCTGGTCACCGCGTAGTAGAGGTGCCTGCTTCGAATCTGAAGAAAGAGATCACACGCATCTTGTTTGAGAAAGGTTACATTCTTTCATACAAGTTCGTGGAGGATGGCCCTCAAGGTACTATTAAGATTGCCTTGAAGTATGATCCAGTTAACAAAGTTAACGCCATCAAGAGTTTACAACGTGTATCGACCCCAGGTCTTCGTCAGTACGTAGGTTATCGTGAGATGCCACGTGTGCTCAATGGTCTCGGTATCGCTATCCTTTCTACATCTAAGGGTGTGATGACCAACAAAGAGGCTCTTGGTATGAAGTTGGGTGGCGAGGTTATTTGTTACATCTATTAATTAAAGGAGGAACTGCTATGTCAAGAATTGGTAAATTGCCTATCGCTATTCCTACTGGTGTAACTGTAACAGTTAGCCCAGAGAACCTCGTGACTGTTAAGGGTCCTAAAGGTGAACTTCAACAACAAGTAAATCCTAATATCACCGTTGCTGTGGAAGATGGTGTATGCCATGTTTCTCGTCCAAACGATGAAAAGGAAAATCGTGCTATGCATGGTCTCTATCGCGCACTCATCAACAATATGGTGGTAGGTGTTAGCGAGGGTTATAAGAAAGTGCTCGAACTCGTCGGTGTTGGTTACCGTGTTGAGATGGCTGCTGGTATGCAAAACACTCTCAACTTTGCACTCGGTTATACACACCCAATTTATCTCCAACTCCCTAAAGAAGTGAAAGTAGAGACTAAGTCTGAGCGTAACCAAAACCCACTCGTTATTTTGGAATCTGCAGATAAGCAGCTCATTGGCCAAGTTTGCGCCAAGATTCGCTCGTTCCGCAAACCAGAGCCTTACAAAGGTAAAGGTATTAAGTTCCAAGGTGAAGTTGTTCGTCGTAAAGCTGGTAAATCGGCTGGTAAATAATTAGAAAGGAATAAGTTATGAATCAGAAAATTGCAAGAAGACTTAAAATTAAAGCATCTATCCGTACACGTGTATCGGGTACCGCTGAGCGTCCTCGTCTGACTGTATTCCGTAGCAACAGCCAAATTTACGCTCAAGTAATCGACGATATGCAAGGCAAAACTCTTGCTTCTGCATCTTCGCTCGCTATCAAAGATAAAATGACCAAATCAGAGAAAGCTGTTCAAGTAGGCAAACTCATCGCTGAAGCTGCTAAGGCTGCTGGCGTAGAGGCTGTAGTATTTGACCGTAATGGTTACCTCTATCATGGTCGAGTTAAATCATTGGCAGACGCTGCCCGCGAGGCAGGTCTCAATTTCTAAAACAAAGAGACTGTTATGAATCGAGTAAAATCAACCCAAGACTTGGAGCTCAAGGAGCGTCTTGTCGCTGTCAACCGTGTAACTAAGGTTACTAAGGGTGGACGTACATTCACATTTGCAGCCATCGTTGTTGTAGGAAATGAGGCTGGTATCGTAGGCTGGGGCCTTGGCAAAGCTGGTGAGGTTACCGCTGCTATTGCTAAAGGTACTGAGGCTGCTAAGAAAAACCTTATTCAAGTGCCTGTACTCAAAGGTACAATCCCTCACGAGCAATTCGCTAAGTTTGGTGGTGCTCGCGTTTATCTCCAACCAGCATCTCATGGTACCGGAGTAAAAGCCGGTGGTGCTATGCGTGCAGTTTTGGAGTCTGTGGGTGTAACCGACGTGTTGGCTAAATCTAAAGGTTCTTCTAACCCTCACAACCTCGTTAAGGCTACTATTGCTGCTCTCGGTGAGATGCGTGATGCACGCACCGTGGCTCAAAACCGTGGCGTGAGCTTATCTACTGTGTTTAACGGATAATAATTTGTGAAAATCATGGCAACTATTAAAATTCAAAAAGTACGCAGCACTATCGGCTGCCCACAAGTGCAAAAGGATACAATGTTGGCTCTTGGTCTTCGCAAGATGAATGCCATCGTTGAGCATGAGGCTACTCCTGCTATCCTCGGTATGGTGAACAAAATTAAACACTTGGTTAAAGTTATTGACTAATTAAAAAAATCGAACGTTATGGAATTAAATAATCTAACGCCAGCTGCTGGTTCTGTAAAGACCGCTAAACGAATCGGACGTGGTCCAGGTTCTGGTCTTGGTGGAACTTCTACACGCGGTCACAAAGGTGCTAAGTCACGTTCTGGTTACTCTAAGAAAATTGGTTTCGAAGGTGGTCAGATGCCTATGCAACGTCGTTTGCCTAAGTTCGGCTTTAAGAACATCAACCGCGTAGAGTACAAAGCTATCAATCTTGCTACCTTGCAAGCGCTTGCTGAGGCTAAAGGATTGGAGAAAATCGGTCTTATCGAATTGCACGAGGCTGGTTTTATCAACAAAACACAACTTGTTAAGATCCTTGGCAACGGCACTCTGACTGCTAAACTCACCGTAGAAGCTAACGCTTTCAGTAAATCAGCTGAGGCTGCTATCACAGCCGCTGGTGGTACTATCAACAAAATCTAATTAGTATGCGTAAATTTATAGAGATAATCAAGAATATCTGGAAGATCGAAGACCTCCGTAATCGTTTGTTGACCACGCTTCTGTTCGTGCTCATCTACCGTTTCGGATCATTCGTTGTTCTTCCAGGTATTGATCCTACAGCTTTGACCGCTTTGCGCGCTCAAACAGCTGGAGGTCTGATGGCTCTGCTAGATATGTTCTCTGGTGGCGCGTTCTCCAATGCATCTATCTTTGCATTGGGTATCATGCCATATATCTCTGCATCTATTGTAATCCAACTGCTCACTATCGCAGTGCCTTACTTCCAAAAAATGCAGAAAGAGGGCGAATCTGGTCGTCAAAAGATGAACCAAATCACCCGCTATTTGACTGTAGCGATTTTGCTCTTCCAAGGTCCAAGTTACTTGGTAAACCTTTCAGTGCAAATGGCTCAAGCTGGTCAAATGCTGGAGGTGGGCTTCAACTGGTTCACTATCTCATCCACTATCCTTCTTTGTGCTGGCTCAATGTTCGTGATGTGGTTGGGTGAGCGTATCACCGATCGTGGTCTTGGTAATGGTATTTCCTTTATCATTCTTATCGGTATCATCGCTCGTTTCCCTGCTGCTATCATTCAAGAGTTCTCTTCTCGTCTCAATGACGCTGGTGGTGGATTGATTGTGTTCATCCTTGAGATTGTTATCATGCTTTTCGTTTTTGCATTTGCAATCATGCTCGTACAAGGTACACGTCGTATCCCTGTACAATATGCAAAACGTATGGTAGGTAACAAACAATACGGTGGTGTACGCCAATACATTCCATTGAAGGTTAACTCAGCTAACGTGATGCCTATCATCTTTGCGCAGGCAATCATGTTTATTCCTATCGCGCTAGCTGGTTTCTCTAATGCGGAGAGTGCAAGTGCTTTCACACGTGCTTTCATGGATAACGATGGCTTCTGGTACAACTTTGTATTTGCTATCTTGATCATCGTTTTCACTTATTTCTACACTGCGATTATTATTAATCCTGTACAAATGGCTGAAAACCTCAAACTCAACAATGGTTTCATTCCTGGCGTTAAACCAGGTAAGAAGACAGCTGAGTATATTGATACCATTATGAATCGTTTGACATTGCCAGGATCTATTCTCCTTGCAATCATCGCTATACTGCCAGCTTTTGCTCGCCTCTTTGGTGTTAGCATGGGCTTCGCGCAGTTCTTTGGCGGTACATCGCTGCTCATTATGGTAGGTGTAATCTTGGATACGCTACAACAAATTGAGAGTCACCTCCTCATGCGTCACTATGACGGATTCTTTGAATCTGGCATGCGCATCAAGGGACGCTCAGGCGCAATGGCATATTAATACGAAATGATTTACCTCAAGACGGAAGAAGAAATTGAGCTACTGCGCCGCAGTAATGACTTGCTCGGACGCACCTTGGCTGAAGTAGCCAAGGTGATCCGACCAGGTGTTACTACAGCAGACCTCGATAAGGTAGCATACGAATTCATTTGCGACAATGGTGGCAAACCCTCTTGTCTCGGATATGAGGGATTCCCTGCTACGCTTTGCACTTCAGTCAATGAGCAGGTGGTACATGGTATTCCATCCAACAAGGTAATTCTCAAGGACGGAGATATCGTATCTATTGACACTGTAGTAGAACTTAATGGTATGCATGCGGACTCTGCATATACGTTTCCTGTAGGTGAGGTAGCAGAGGCAACATTGCAACTTATGCGTACGACTAAACAGGCTCTTTATTTTGGTGTTGAGCAGGCTATCACAGGTCGCCGACTCGGAGATATTGGGTTTGCAATCCAAAACCACTGCGAGAAAAACGGATATTCTGTTGTTCGCGAGTTTGTGGGACATGGTATAGGTCGTGAAATGCATGAGGAGCCAGAAGTGTGTAACTATGGTCGTCGTGGAAATGGCCTAGTACTTAAATCGGGGATGGTACTTGCTATTGAGCCGATGATATGTCTGGGACGTCGCCAAGTGATTCTCGAAGAAGATGGTTGGACAGCACGTACCATTGATCGCAAACCTGCGGCGCACTATGAGCATAGCGTGTGTGTGAGAAATGGAAAGGCTGAGATACTCTCTACCTTTGACTATATTCAGCAAGTCTTAGGAGATCGTTTTATATAAAATATACCAAATTATTATGGCAAAACAAGATGCAATTGAAGTAGATGGAACTGTAACCGAGGCATTGTCCAACGCTATGTTCCGTGTTCAACTCGAAAGTGGTCATGTTATCATCGCTCACATTTCAGGTAAGATGCGTCAGCACTACATCAAGATTCTTCCTGGTGACCGTGTAAAAGTGGAGATGAGTCCGTATGACCTCACTAAAGGACGTATTTCGTTCCGTTACAAATAATTAGGTACGAAACCCTTATAATTAACACTCTAAAACTCTATTAAAAATGAAAGTTAGAGCATCTGTAAAAAAGCGCAATGCTGACTGCAAACTTGTACGTCGCAAAGGTCGCTTGTATGTAATTAACAAAAAAGAACCCAAAATGAAAATGCGTCAAGGATAAGCATTTCATTGAGGTAAACCATTTAATCAATATCCTTAAAGTAAATAATTATGGCTATAAGAATTGTCGGTGTAGATTTGCCACAAAACAAATGTGGAGAAGTCGGTTTGACTTACATCTACGGAATAGGTCGTTCAAGCGCAAAGAAAATCTTGGCAGAGGCAGGCGTAGACCCAAGCATCAAGGTGCAAGATTGGACGGATGACCAAGCAGCTAAAATCCGTGAGATTATCGGTGCAAAGTATAAAGTAGAAGGTGATCTCCGTTCAGAAACACAACTTAACATCAAACGATTGATGGATATCGGTTGCTACCGTGGTGTTCGTCACCGTATTGGTCTTCCAGTACGTGGTCAATCTACCAAAAACAATGCCCGCACGCGCAAGGGTAAAAAGAAAACCGTTGCTAACAAGAAAAAAGCAACTAAGTAATCAACCTGTTAATATCTATCAATTATGGCAAAGAAAACTGTTGCAGCAAAGAAGCGCGTCGTAAAGATTGACGGTGTTGGTCAGCTTCACGTGATGTCTTCTTTCAACAATGTTATTGTAACACTTGCAAATGGCGAGGGTCAAGTAATTTCTTGGTCATCTGCAGGTAAAATGGGCTTCCGTGGCTCCAAGAAAAATACTCCTTACGCAGCGCAAACCGCTGCAGAGGATTGCGCAAAGGTCGCTTTCGACCTTGGTTTGCGCAAAGTAAAAGCGTATGTTAAAGGTCCTGGACAAGGTCGTGAGAGTGCTATCCGTGCGTGTGCAAACGCAGGTATCGCAGTAACTGAGATCGTTGACGTTACTCCAATGCCTCACAATGGTTGCCGTCCTCCTAAACGTCGTCGTGTATAATTTTTAACTACTAAAATTTTAAGAAAATGGCAAGATATATTGGACCAAAATCACGTATTGCACGTCGTTTCGGAGAGGCAATCTTCGGCCCAGACAAAGTGCTTGATCGTCGTAACTACGCTCCAGGTCAACACGGTGTGAACCGTCGTAAAAAAATGTCAGAGTATGGTACTCAGCTCGCTGAGAAGCAAAAAGCTAAATACACATATGGTGTTCTTGAGCGCCAGTTCCGTTTGCTTTTTGCTCAGGCTTCACGTATCAAAGGTATTACAGGTGAGATTCTTCTTCAATTGTTAGAGTCTCGTCTAGATAATGTAGTATATCGCCTTGGTATGGCTCCTACTCGCGCCGCAGCACGTCAGCTAGTTAGCCACCGTCATATTACAGTAGATGGTAAAGTGGTAAACATTCCTTCTTACCAAGTTAAAGCTGGTCAAGTAGTGGCTGTACGTGAAAAAGCAAAATCTTTAGAGGTTATTACAGCATCTCTTGATGGTTTCAACCATAGCAAATATCCTTGGTTGGAGTGGAACGAGGCTGATAAGGCTGGTAAATTCCTCAATATGCCTCAGCGTGAGGAAATCCCTGAGAATATCAAGGAGCAATTAATCGTCGAGTTGTACTCTAAATAATAATTAAATTCATGGCAATATTAGATTTTATTAAACCTGACAAGGTTATCATGTTGGATTCGAGCAACAAACGCGGAGTTTTTGAGTTCCGTCCGCTCGAGCCGGGTTATGGTATTACAGTAGGTAATGCTATTCGTCGCGTACTTATTGGTTCGCTAGAGGGCTTTGCTATCTGTTCGATTAAGATCAATGGTATTGATCATGAATTTGCTACTATCCCAGGTGTCATTACTGATGTAACCAACCTGATTCTTAATCTCAAACAAGTTCGTTTTGGTCGTAAAGAGGGCATGGATGTAGATGGTGAGACTATCCGCATGCATGTTAAGGGTAATACAAACACATTGTTGGCAGGTGAGCTTAATAGCTACTTGCAAAACTTTGATGTTCTCAACCCTGAGCTCGTATTGGCTGAGATGGATGAATCTGCTGATTTCGAAATAGAGATCAATATCAATAAAGGTCGTGGCTATGTATCTGCCGATGAAAATCGTCAGAACAACGATGCCATAGGTGTATTAACTATAGATAGTATTTATACTCCTATATGCAATGTAAAGTATAGCATTGACCCTTATCGTGTAGAGCAACGTACCGACTATGAGAAACTCACTTTAGAGATTCTTACAGATGGTTCTATCACTCCACAAAATGCACTTACAGAAGCAGCCAAGCTCTTGATTTATCACTTTATGCTCTTCTCTGAAGAGCGTATCATCATTGAGGATCACGTTAAACCTGAGAATGATGTGCTGGATGAAGAGTATTTGCGTATGCGTCAATTGCTTAACCAACATCTCCAAGATATGGATCTTTCCGTACGCGCTCTCAATTGCTTGAAGGCTGCAGAGGTAGATACCCTTGGACAATTGGTGAAGTATCATCGTTCCGATTTGCTCAAGTTCCGCAACTTTGGTAAGAAATCGCTCACTGAGTTGGATGAGCTTCTAGAGCGTAACGGATTGGCATTTGGTATGGATATTAGCAAATACAAACTTAATGATTAATTGAAAAACTAAAAGACAATGAGACATAATAAGAAATTCAATCATCTTGGTCGTAAAGCAGCGCATCGTCATGCAATGCTTTCTAATATGGCTTGTTCACTCATTATGCACAAGCGTATTTCGACCACATTGGCTAAGGCAAAAGCTCTTCGTATGTATGTAGAGCCATTGCTGACCCATGCGAAAGAGGATACAACGGCTAATCGTCGTCTTGTTTTCGCTAAACTGAAACAAAAAACTGTTGTTACTGAGCTCTTCCAGAATGTAGCAGAGAAAATTGCTAACCGTCCAGGTGGTTACACACGTATCCTCCGTACAGGTTTCCGTCTCGGTGATGCTGCAGAGATGTGTATCATTGAGCTCGTAGACTACAACGAGAACATGCTCAAAGCTCCTAAAGCAGCAGCTAAGAAGACCACTCGTCGTGCTGGTAAAAAAGCTGCTCCAAAGGCAGAAGCTCCAGTTGAGGCTCCTGCTGCAGAGATGGCTGCTGAGTAATCCCAGAGTTTACGTACAAGTAAACATACAAAAAATCGTACTCCAATTGGGGTACGATTTTTTATACCTTGTTATAAATTGGAAAAATCCTATCAAGACACTATATGGTTAAAAATCTAAAGTAATTTGTCCGTTGATGAGTGGTGTTTTTCCGAGGTGTTTGTATGCGAGTTCTGTGGCTTCTCTACCTCGAGGTGTACGCTTGATAAATCCCTCCTTAATGAGGTATGGCTCGTAAACATCTTCTATTGTTCCAGCGTCCTCTCCCATTGCTGTAGCAATGGTATTTAAGCCTACAGGGCCTCCTTTGAACTTATCAATAATGGTGCTAAGCAACTTATTGTCAATCTCATCTAAACCAAATGTATCAATATTCAAAGCCTCTAAGGCATAACGCGCAATCTCCAAATCAATGGCACCATTCCCCTTCACTTGAGCGAAATCTCGTACGCGACGGAGTAGGGCATTAGCGATACGTGGTGTACCACGGCTGCGGCGTGAGATTTCAGCGGCAGCTTTGCTGTCTATATGGATACCTAATAGGCGTGCACTACGTTCTACAATGCCAGCGAGGACGTGCGAATCGTAATATTCAAGGTGACAATTGATACCAAATCGTGCACGTAATGGACTTGTTAGTAGACCACTACGAGTAGTAGCACCAATCAATGTGAATTTATTGAGATCAATCTGAATAGTACGTGCTGACGGTCCTTTATCAATCATAATATCTATGCGATAGTCTTCCATGGCAGAGTAAAGATATTCCTCTACAATAGGTGATAGACGATGAATCTCATCAATGAAAAGCACATCATTATCCTCTAGAGATGTTAAAAGTCCAGCTAAATCACCAGGCTTGTCCAGTACCGGTCCAGAAGTTACCTTGAACCCAACCCCTAACTCATTGGCAATAATATTGCTGAGCGTAGTTTTACCTAGTCCCGGAGGGCCAAATAACAACACATGGTCAAGACTTTCGCCACGCATACGCGCTGCTTCTACAAAGATACGTAAGTTGCTGACAATCTTGGACTGTCCTGCAAAATCATTGAATCTAAGAGGACGCAAGGCATTGTCCTGCTCCTTTTCCGTCATTTGTCCTCTTATATCAAAATTCTCATTCATTGGTTGTTGCTTGTTTGAAAGTTTCTTCAAGATTCTCTATTTCACTGATAGGTTTGTCCACTTTGATTTCGCCATGGTCAATAATAATAACTCGTGTACACATCTGTTTGACTTCTTGCAAGATGTGGGTAGATAGAATAATGGTTCGCAGCTCTCCCATCTTACGAATCAACGCACGTATATCCTCTAATTGATTAGGGTCAAGACCTGTTGTCGGTTCATCTAATATCAATAATTCAGGGTTACCAATCATAGCTTGTGCTAATCCTACACGTTGTTTATATCCCTTGCTAAGTCGCCCAATCTTCTTGTTGGCTTCTGCTGTTAGCCCCACGCGTGTGATGAGATCTTCAATCTGCTGGTGTGGGGTGTAGGGTGTAGAGTGTGAAGGCATGGTAGATTGCTTACGGAGTTCTATGAAAAAGCGCAGGTACTCACGCACATACATATCTTCATATAGCGGATTCTGTTCTGGCAGATATCCGATGGAAGCGGGAACTTGGAATAGTTTACTGCCCTTATCTTGTTCCCACACTCCGACTAAGATTTTCATCAAAGTAGATTTGCCAGCGCCATTAGGACCCAATAATCCCACAATCTCTCCATCACCGATGGAGAGGCAAATGTCTTTCAGCACGTGTTGTTTGCCAATATGCTTATTTAAATGAGATAATTCGATAGCCATAATCCGCCTACAAAGGTACTATAATTTTTTCATATATGCAAATATCTATTGCTTATCAGCTTCAATAAGTGCAAGCAGTTGTTCAACCGCTTCTTCTTGTGGGATATTTTTTAGTACACATTCTTTTCCGCGATAGAGACTTACTTTTCCACGACCAGCGCCTACGTAGCCATAATCGGCGTCTGCCATCTCGCCAGGACCATTGACAATACAACCCATAATGCCAATCTTCAGTCCTTGCAGGTGGGATGTGGCTGCTTTCACATGAGCGATAGTTTGTTCCAAATCGAAGAGCGTACGACCGCATCCAGGACAAGAGATATACTCTGTTTTATACATACGTACGCGCGCGGCTTGCAGAATGTCTTTGCTGAGTCGTGCTAAATCTTCAGCAGCGAAGTGGTCGTTATTGAGTATAAGTTCGGTGCAATTATAATCCCAAAGCAAGCGACCACATTCGGCAGCGGCATGGAGTTGGAATAGTTGCCAATCGGTGTCAGCATTGGCGAAAAAGACGGTTTTCTCTTCTATCTTTACTTGTGTAGTGGCCGCATAGCGAGTGCTTTGCCCACCAGCGAAGTAATCTACCAACGCTTTGGCTACGGGCAGTTCTTTTTCGGGAGCCTCGCTTAGACTCACTCGAATGGTGTCGCCTATGCCGTCCGCAAGGAGAGCACCTATACCGACTGCGGACTTCACGCGGCCATCTTCACCTTCGCCTGCCTCTGTTACGCCTAAATGCAAAGGGAAAGCCATGCTCTCTTCCTGCATCTGCCAAACCAACAGACGGACAGTAGTGACCATCACGCGAGTGTTGCTGGCTTTGATGGAAAGGATAATATCTTTGAAATCTTCCTCCACCGCCACGCGCAAGAACTCCATGCAACTCTCCACCATACCTTCGGGTGTGTCGCCATAGCGCGACATGATACGATCGCTCAAACTGCCGTGATTAACACCAATGCGCAGGGCAGTTTTATGCTCTTTGCAGATTTTGAGTAATTGGATAAAGCGGTTACGAAGACGTTGCAATTCTGCTTGATACTCTTCTTCTGTATAGTCTATTTGTTTGAATTTGCGTGCAGGGTCAATATAGTTACCTGGATTGATGCGCACTTTCTCCACCACTTTTGCTGCTGCATCCGCCACATCTGATTGGAAGTGGACATCAGCCACGAGGGGGGTATGAGATCGCTTCTCTTGAAGCACGTGGTGTATCTGCGCAAGGGATTCTACTTCGCGCATGCCCTGAGTGGTGAAGCGTAGCAGTTCAGTCCCCGCAGCCTCGCAACGTTCGGCTTGCGCCACACTACCTTCAATATCGTTGGTAGAGGTGTTAGCCATTGTCTGAATACGAACGGGATATTCGCTACCGATTGATAGACCACCTACATGAGTAGTAGTAGTCTGTCGGCGATTATATGTCAATTGTATGTTCATAGTTAATTATATGTTCATAAAAGCCCGAATTTGGTGCAAAGTTACGCAAATATTTTTGCATGAGCAATAAAAATGGTTATTTTTTGAACTTTTTTACCAAAATATTTGGTCATGTCAAAAAAAAGCAGTAATTTTGCAGACGATTTCGGGATTCAGTAGCTCAGCAGGTAGAGCACATCCCTTTTAAGGATGGGGTCCTGGGTTCGAGCCCCAGCTGAATCACAAAAAAGAGCAGAAACCAGTGGTTTCTGCTCTTTTTTATTTCAATGCCTCGCGAAATTTGTGCTTAATGTAATGCTCATCTGTAAAGTGTGAACGGAGATGGTGAGTCATCTCTGCATTGGCGAAAAACTTTTGGTATTCGCGTTTGATATCCTCTCCAAGATTGGGGTCGTGGGGCGTGTAGTGGCAAATAGTATTAGGGGTGTCTTGGGGTTTGAAGGTCTTAAAACGGAAAAGGTCCTGCATAGTGAGTTTGAACTCCGTTTCTCCATTCTCGCGGCGTCCGCGGTACTTGTTTATGCCTACTGCTTTTTTGAGTGAGGACATGGGGTTTAAGACAGGATTAATGACAATCTTACGCCCTGCGAAATTAGCGCACAAGACATAGAACCCACCTAACGAGCTACCAATCAAGTATTTGACATCCGAGTTTGCATCAATGAAATCGTTAATTTTCTTAACGGATTCATCCGCATGGTGATTCACCTCTAGAGGACACCATTCCAATTCAGGGTAGTATTTGCGGAAATTGGTGATAGTGTCGGAGTGTATTGACCCCGCGAAACCATGAATGTAAACAGCTTTCATATTAGATCGCTTGGCTGTTAGAAGTTGTACCGCTTCGTTGCTAGATGTTAGACTGCTTTTGTAACTCTCGGAAGATGGTAGCTCGGATGAAACCATCTAAACGGATGTAGATTTTTGGTTTTCCTGTTTTTTGGTCAATGGGGGCATCTGCTTCTGGGTGTTGGAGTTGTTCCTCCCAGCGTTGTTTCCAGAGTGTCAGTTGTTCAGGATCTTTGCGGATAACTGATGCTTGTTGGCATGCCGTTGACCAATTTTCAATGCGCTGTTTCTCAGCACCTTTTGGTGGATTCTTCTTCCAATCACGAGGGTTGTGAACAACGTAGGCTTCTTGGGCTAATTCGCCAATGACGTGTCCTTGTGCGTCGAAAACGCGTTTGCGACGGAAAATAGTTTTGTCGCGGTTTTGAAGTTTGCCCTTAATTGTTTCTACAGGGGCGATAAAAGTTATTTCTGCCATAAACTAAGATATTTTTTATACAAAAAAGCTTACGATTTATCCAAAACGAACCAAAATAGTTCTTAGAATGGATTATACTTTGATTACTGAGTGATTTGTATCACTAACTTATCACTAATTAATCACTAACTTATCACTAATATACAGTTAATAATCTAAAAGACACCACAAAGGTACTGATTTTAGATGGATTATGCAAATTTTTAGGTAGAAAAATACGAAAAAAATAAATATGGGGCTTTGGCATAATTTTTGATAGTTGTTTGGTATAGCGCTAAAGAGTTATTGAATATACTAGGAATAGGTATTGGATATACTATGAGGAGAGTGCTTTGAAGGAAATAATACAAACAATAATTATCAAAAGAGAAAGTTATGAAAAAGATTTTAGCCATAGCGGCAACATTGGTATTATCGCTGACAGCATGTGCTGATCGTCAGCAGTTGATTTCGTTTAATGCCTTGCCAGCGGCAGCACAAACGTTTGTAAAACAGTATTTTAACCCTTCTGATATTGCTTATGTTGGCAGTGAGAGAGATGGATTACATACCGAATATAACGTTCGATTTAACGATGCTACGGAACTGGAGTTTGACCACAAAGGCAATGTGGAAAAAGTGGATTGCAAGCAAAAAGCAGTGCCAGAAGGTATCGTTCCATCCAACATAGTGAATTATGTTGTAACGCATTTCCCCAATCAATTTATTGTAGAATATCAAGTGGATTCTCGCCGTATTCAAATTGAGTTGAACAACCAATTGGAATTGGAATTTGATCTCAAAGGCAATTTGAGAGAGTTTGATGATTGATAAGAAAGGATTGATTGTCTATATTTACACAGAGAAATGCATTCCCGTAGTGGAGTGCATTTTTGTTGCAAATATAATACGCAGATAATCAAATGGTTATGAATAAAATGGGGGGGGTAAAATTTATTTGCATATATGAAAAAAAAGCAGTACCTTTGCAGAAAATTTGCGGAGGAAGCCGAAACGCCGATGAAGAGTAGGCAAGAAATGATTTACGAAAAAGAATGAAGGTAATTAAGTGTTTATTTATCAGTGTGTTGGCTACACTTTTTATTTCTTGTGGCGACACCAACTATTGCTATGTAGTAGAGGAACACTATCCTATTTATGGAACTACAGTTACTCGCCAAACAGAGATTTGGGCTACTGCCAATGAATTGGACGCTATAATTGCGGAGATGAAAGCTGCACTCGAAACAGCAGGCGTTCCTTCTGACCTTATTGAAATAACCTACAAAAAGAACCGTCATAGCGAAGAAGACTGCTGGACAAAAAAAACATCTGAATAATAACAAACAAAAAATATTAAACAAAATGAAAACAATCAAAACAATTCTTTTTTGCCTTGTAGCAGTACTTTTTGCAAGTTGTGCAGGGCTTAACTTTACCCCTTATGCGAATAATCCTGTAGAGACAAAAGTTATTTTGTCGGAGTCTAACTACCACATTGTGAAGGAAGTAAGTGGTGAATGGAGTGCAACGTATATCTTTGGTATTGGTGGCCTTTCAAAGAAATCACTTAAAAACAATGCGGTAAGCGAGATGTACAAAAACGCAGGACTGACAGGCAATCAACAAATTGTGAATGTAACAACCACTCTTTCAGTAGAGAACTGGTTTGTGTATAGCAAGCATCGTGCCATCGCTCATGGCTATGTGATTGAGTTTGAGGAATAATCGATGCTGTAATAAATAGAAATGAAAAAAATCATTCTTTGCCTCATGGTATTGGGGCTTTCAGTAGGTGCTTTTGCACAAAATAACGAAGTGGGTCTTGTAGTTGGTGGTTTCAACGGTTTAAGCTACAAGAAGATGATGAGTGAGAATTTCGCTATTCAAACGGATTTGGCGGTAGGTTTCCAACGCACCTCAATAGATTGGTTAGGTGATAGCGAATTGATAACAACTACTGGAGATTTGCTTGATTTTGTAATTAACCCTAACTTTTTGTACAACAAAGAGTTGAAATATGGAATATATGCTTTTGCAGGTGGTGGTGCTAGTGTAGGTTTGGCACAAGGACTGCCTACTGGTTATAATCCAATCACATTTGGTAAGTTTGGTTTGAATGCTATGATAGGTGCAGGATATAAATTAGCTGACCTACCTTTGACCTTTGCTTTGGATTTCCGTCCTGGTTATGCTATGCTACTCAATGTAAAGTATGAGGCAATCTTTCACGCGTTTGATTGGCACTTAGCAGCAAGTGTAAGATATTGTTTCTAAATAAACAACACATACCAATAAAAATGCACTCCGAGGAGAGTGCATTTTCTATATTATATATAAGGTGTAACCTTACATTACGATGTTCACGATGCGGCCGGGGACAACGATGACTTTCTTTGGTGTAGCACCGTTCAATTGTTTGGCGGTCAGCTCGTGAGCCATGACAATCTTCTCCACCTCCTCGCGTGGAGTGTCCTTTGCTACCTCAATGGTGAAGCGAACTTTACCATTGAACTGAACAGGGTACTTCTGCGTTGCCTCAACCAAATACGCTTCGTTGCACTCTGGCCATTCGGCGTGGCAGACAGAACCTGTTTCGCCACAGAGATGCCATGCCTCCTCTGCAATATGAGGAGCGTATGGAGCAAGCAAGATAGCGAAGGTCTTGAGGATAGCGACCTTATTGCACTTGAGGGCTTGCAACTCGTTTTGCGCAATCATGAAGGCAGGGATAGAGGTGTTGAACGAGAAGTTCTCAATATCCCAAGTGATCTTCTTGATGAGCTTATGCAAGCTGCGCAACTCCTCTGCTGTTGGCTCGTCGTTGGAGAGAGTCTCGAACATATTCCACCACTTGCGCAAGAAGCGGTGTACACCGTCAATACCGTTGGTATCCCAAGGTTTGGACATCTCGAGAGGGCCGAGGAACATCTCGTAAAGGCGCAAGGTATCCGCACCATACTTAGCCACTACATCGTCTGGGTTCACCACGTTGAACATAGACTTAGACATCTTCTCCACTGCCCAACCACAAATGTATTGCTTGTCGGTAGGAGTGCCCATGTATGGGTTGTCAATGTCGGTAGTGCCATCCGAATAGATGAACTCAGCGTTCTTAAACTCAGGCATCCAGTTGCGGAAAGCATCGATATCGAGTACATCATTCTTGACGATATTCACGTTCACGTGGATAGGTTGTACCTTATCTTTGTACTCTGGGTTGTCAATGAGGTTGTAGCTGATGAACAGATTGCCCGTTGCGCCTTCGCCGATATAGCGATATACGAAGTTGGAGCGACCTTGGATCATACCTTGGTTGATGAGTTTCTTAAATGGCTCGTCCTCGCAGATATAGCCGAGGTCGAAGAGGAACTTATTCCAGAAACGGCTATAAATCAAGTGACCCGTAGCATGCTCAGTACCACCGATATAGAGGTTGACTTGACGCCAATAATCGTTGGCCTCTTTACCCACGAGAGCTGCATCGTTGTGGTTGTCCATATAGCGGAGGTAGTATGCCGATGAACCTGCGACACCAGGCATGGTGCAAAGCTCCAATGGGAAGACAGACACGTTAACAATCAGGGACTTGCTGACAACTTTATTATTAGTGGTGTCCCATGCCCAGAGGTCCGCATTGCCGAGAGGTGGCTCGCCTGTGGTGGTAGGTTTGAAGTCCGTCACAGCAGGGAGTTCGAGTGGCAAGCAAGATTCTGGAATCATGTATGGCATGCCGTCTTTGTAGTAAACTGGGAAAGGTTCGCCCCAGTAGCGTTGGCGGCTGAAGACCGCATCGCGGAGGCGGTAGTTGACTTTCACGCGGCCAAGACCTGTGTTGGTGATATGCTCCTTCATCGCTTGGATGGCGTCTTTCACTTGCATGCCGTTGAGGAAGCCAGAGTTGATCATCACACCCTCTTTGGCATCGAAGCTCTGCTCGCTTACATCTGCGTCCTCAATGAGTGGGATAATAGGCAGATTGAAGTGTTTAGCAAAAGCATAGTCACGACTATCGTGTGCAGGTACCGCCATGATAGCGCCCGTGCCGTAACCGCTAAGTACATAATCACTTATATAGATAGGTATCTCAGCTTTAGTGAGAGGATTGATAGCATAGGAACCTGTGAAAACACCTGTCACACGGCGGTCGGCGATACGTTCGCGCTCGGTACGGTTCTTCACCATCTGGAGGTACGCCTCTACTTCGGCGCGTTGCTCATCGGTAGTGACACGAGCCACATACTCACTCTCTGGCGCAAGCACCATGAAGGTGACACCATAGACAGTATCTGCGCGGGTGGTGAAGATGGTGAATGGTTCGTCTTGACCTTTGATAGCGAAGCGCATCTCAGCACCTTCGCTGCGACCGATCCAGTTGCGTTGTGTCTCTTTGAGAGAGTCGGTCCAATCCACAGTATCAAGTCCTTGGAGTAGGCGTGGTGCGTAGGCACTCACACGGAGGTTCCATTGGCGCATGACGCGTTGCTCTACGGGGTAGCCACCACGCACAGAAAGACCCTCGCTAACCTCATCGTTGGCGAGTACACAACCGAGCTCTGGGCACCAGTTCACCTTCGTATCCGCCAGATAAGCAATACGATAGTTCATCAGGCGTTCTTGTTGTTCGCGCTCGGAGAGCGTTGCCCAAGTAGGGTCAGTTTGCTCGAATTTCTCAATGAGCTTGCTGATTGGTTGCGCCTTTTGCAGAGAAGTATCGAAATAGGAGTTGAACATTTGGATAAATGCCCATTGTGTCCACTTGTAGAAGTCTGGGCTGCAAGTTTTTACCTCGCGGTCCCAATCGTAGTTGAAACCGATTTTCTGGAGTTGCTCGATATAGTGAGCGATATTCTCCATCGTGGTCTTCTCTGGGTGCTGACCTGTTTGAATAGCATATTGCTCGGCAGGCAGACCATAGGAGTCGAAACCCATTGGGTGGAGGACATTGAAGCCCTGTAGGCGTTTGTAACGGCTGTAAATATCGCTGGCGATATAGCCGAGGGGGTGACCTACGTGCAAACCTGCACCTGATGGATAAGGGAACATATCCAAGACGTAGAATGGCTTTTTGTCGCTTTGGTTACTTACGCGGTAAGTGCCTGCTTTAGCCCATTCGGCTTGCCATTTTTTCTCTATTTCGGAAAAATTGTAGTCCATAATTTTATTGTTTAGTGAATGCGCCTTTGGCGCTACTGTTTAGTGTTTAGAAGAGTTTCTTTACTTGGTCATAGACGTTTTGGGCAGTGAAGCCGAGTTTCTCGTCGAGCACTTTGTATGGTGCGGAGAAGCCGAAGGAATTGAGTCCCCAAACGGTACCGTGTTCGCCTACCAGTCCTTCAAGGTTGCATGGCAGACCTGCGGTAAGACCAAAGCGAGCCACGCCTTGTGGCAATACTTCTGCTTGATACTCCTTGCTTTGTTGGCGGAAGATTGCCTCCGAAGGAACGCTCACGATTTGAAGGCGGATACCCTCTGCGCGAAGGAGTTCCGCTCCAGCCATGAGGGTAGAAACCTCGCTACCTGAAGCCAGCATCACCACTTGTGGGTTCTCGTCTTTGCTTACGATATACGCACCTTTCTTCACGCCTTCAGCGGAAGTGTTAGGCACACTGGTCACGTCTTGGCGCGAGAGGATGAGGGCGGTTGGGGTATAGATATTCTCCATCGCCATTTTCCATGCAGCGGTTGTCTCCTCTGCATCTGCAGGACGGAGCACCATCACGCTTGGACGACCAGAATGGTTGTGCAGTTTCTCCATGAGGCGGATTTGTGCCTCTTGCTCCACTGGCTCGTGGGTTGGACCATCCTCACCCACGCGGAAAGCATCGTGGCTCCAAACGAACATCATCTGAATCTCCATGAGGGATGCCATACGGATGGCAGGTTTCATATAATCAGAGAAAACAAAGAACGTTCCGCAGGCAGGAATGATACCGCCATGGAGCGCCATACCGATGCAGACGCAAGCCATGGTGAGTTCGCTGACACCTGCTTGCAGGAAACGACCAGTGAAATCGTTAGGGGTGATGACGTGGGTATGTTTGAGGAAACCGTCGGTCTTGTCGGAGTTGCAGAGGTCGGCGGAGGATACAATCATGTTGCCGACATGCTCGGAAAGGTATGCCAATACATTAGCAGACGCAGCGCGAGTAGCCACGTTTTGCTTTTGCATGATTTCGCTCCAATCCACGCAAGGTGCTTCACCACGCATAAAGGTCTCATACTCGTTGGCAGCCAATGGGTTAGCGGTTGCCCACTCGTGATAAGCGGCATAGCGTTGGTTGGTTATTTCGCGAAGTTCTTCAGCGCGTTTGTCGTAGAGCGCCTGTACGTCTGGGAAGATTTGGAATGGGTTCTCAGGATCGCCACCGAGGTTCTTAACTGTTGCCTCAAAGCTTGCACCCGACTTGCTGAGTGGTTGACCGTGGGTAGAGGTCTTACCCTCCCAACTCTCGCCTTCGGCATTCACGCAGCCCTTTCCCATAGAGGTATGACCGATGATGAGCGATGGGCGATTCTTCTCTGCTTGCGCATTGAGGATAGCTTGACGGATAGCCTCTGGATCATGACCATCAATATCTTGTACATACCAACCCCATGCTTCGTACTTCATGGCTACGTTCTCAGAACTTACCTCGTTGCAGTTGGTAGAGAGTTGCACTTCGTTGGAGTCGTAGTACATGATGAGGTTATCGAGCTTGAGGTGTCCAGCCATACGACCTGCGCCTTGGCTAATCTCCTCTTGAATACCGCCATCAGAGATGAATGCGTAGATAGTAGGATTGTGAATCTCGCCATAACGCGCATTAAACCACTTCGCTGCGATAGCCGCACCTACTGCGAAAGTATGACCTTGACCAAGAGGGCCAGAGGTGTTCTCTATACCGCGAGCTACATTGCGCTCTGGGTGACCAGGAGTGACGCTACCCCATTGGCGGAGCTGCTTGAGTTCGTCCATGGTGAAGTGACCTGTCATGCAGAGTTGTGCATAGAGCATTGGCGACATGTGACCTGGGTCAAGGAAAAAGCGGTCGCGCGCTTCCCAACATGGATTTTCTGGATCGTGGATAAGAAACTCAGAGTACAGTACTTGCACAAAGTCTGCTCCACTCATTGAGCCACCAGGGTGTCCACTCTTGGCCTTCTCGACCATAGCTGCGGCAAGGATTCGGATATTATCTGCCGCTTTTGTCATAAGTTGATTTGTATTCATGATTGTATCATTAAAATTTATATGCTATATAATAATTGATACCCCAATTGGTATCTCTTCGATAACCGTATCCTGGCACATATCCAGGTAGGGCATCACCTTGTTTATCAGTGCGAGTAAAAAGTAATTTCAGCCGCACATACCATCCCATTTGAAATCCTTTATATACTTGTACTTGGCAACCCGCGACAACCTCTCCCCAGCAATCGAAATGATGTTGGTCGTAGTAATTTACATTGGGAAGTTGCCAAAAATCATCGTGGATAGGTACATCAATAATTTGAAACTGCTGAAGCGCGCCTCCTGCACGTAGTCCCACCATTAAGCAGTTTTCAGAGGCACCTTTCTTCAATGCACTCAAATCTATTCCGAGCCGTGCGAAACCGCCTTGTCCCTCATAGTTTCCGCCATCGGCTGAAGTCTCTGCGAGGGCATAACCTGCTTCTAAGGTTGGATAAAAGCGATTCGCTATACGTACATTCATGGCAATCTCATAGTTTTGTATTTTAGCTTTTGAACGTGCTAGTTCTATGATAGGCGTAGCTATGTCTAGTTTGATGCTTATACCTTGATATACTGCGGAATCGCCATATTCCTTCGCACTTGCGTATAGCGCGAAGCAACATAGGGATAATATGAGTAGGACCTTATTCATGCAGATGTATTCGCAGATTTTCTTGCACCGCATTTTCAACACTAGCATTGATGATTTGCACGCTATCGACGCGCGAATCAGAGGACCAAGCTGCGGTAATAGTATGATAAATAGCGCATCCGCATGCCAAACTAACAAAGTACTGACGAGGTGTATGTGCTACAAATAAAGTGTCCGTTTGGTTATGAAAAGTCATTATAAACGAAGTAATAGTTGTGTCTGGCTGTAATGGCAATAGAATTTTATCAAGGTTTTTTCTATTATCAATCAGCAATTCCTGTGTTTTAGGAATCTCCAATGTTAGGCTATCCCAAGTAGTATATTTGACGGTATGTCCTTTCCTGTTCAGCGAATCTGCTTGCAAGGTTACTCCCAATGCTACCGCCATATCTCGGCGACAGGTGGTATCCGCAGTACATGATGCAAACGATAGGGCCATCGCTAGTAAAGCAAAAATAATATATCTTTTCTTGTTCTTCATTTGAATCAAAGAAGTGCTTTTGCTTCGTTTTTTAGGGCGTACATAGCAGTTTCATTAGGTGTGTGACCATTTGTGCGATAAGCTGTAATGAGTGCTTTAGCATAATCTAGTGCACTACTATCGGTAGGGATCTGCTGTGCTATACTATTGATAAAGGCAATTGTTTGGTTCTTGGCATTAATAATCAAGTCCCATGTCTCATGGCTGACATATATCTGCTGGCTGAGGTTGTGGTCATACTCTTGGCGGATGGTATGCATCAAGTGAGCTTGTACTTGTAGAATAGTCATTTCGCCTAGGTTAAGTTCCATCAGCATATGCTCGGGCGTAGTACGCTCTAATAATAACGAAAGGCGCTCGTATGCGCGCATGCGCAACGGAGAAATCTCTTTCTGTGAGAGGTGTTTGAGCTCCCAAAGGCGCTTTTCTGTTTCACTTTTGTAGAATTTGTGCATGACTAGCCAAGTGGCTAGAAGCACACATAGTGCGGGTATGCAATATTTCAAAATCTCTATCATAATCGCCCAAATATAATTTGGGCGCAAAGTTACAAAAAAAAAACGACATACACAAGGGTATGCGCTATTTTTCATGTATCTATAGAATATTTGCAGTGCTTCTATAGCAGATTATTCCTCTGAGAAGTTTACAAGGACGTGGCGGTAAGAGTTGAAAATCTTAGATTTAGACACAAAACCTAGGTAGCGCTTTTGCTCGTCCACCACAGGCAAATTCCATGCTCCTGTATCTTCGAAGACCTCCATTACTTTGCCCATAGGCATAGTGTCCGTAAGGATGGCTTGAGGTGAGTTCATCAGTTGTTTAACGGTGAAGCGGTTGTATAAACGTGGTTGGAACATAATATTCCGAACTTCATCTAAGAGCAAGATTCCCAGTAGTTTACCACTCTGGTCAACCACGGGGAAGATGTTTCGATTGCTTTGTGCTATCACTTTTACCAACTCGCCTAATGTCATATCGGGGTTGAGTGTGCGCAGGTCAACTTCTAGGACATTTTCCATCTTCATTAAGGTGAGAACAGAGCGGTCTTTATTGTGTGTAAGCAATTCGCCTTTTTGTGCCAAACGCATTGCATAAAGGCTATGTGGTTCAAAAATCTTAATAGTCAAGAACGAAACTACTGCTACAGCCATCAGTGGCATAAATAGGTGGTAGCCGCCTGTCAGTTCCGCAATGAGGAAGATGCCCGTGAGTGGTGCATGCATAACACCTGCCATCAATCCCGACATTCCTGCTAATGCGAAATTCGCTTCAGGGACACCGACGCCTAGCATATTCATCAGTCGGGCGCAGATAAAACCAATGATGGCTCCCATGAAAAGTGAAGGCGCGAAAATACCGCCAACGCCACCACCGCCGTTAGTGGCTACTGAGGCAAAGATTTTCAAGAATAGAATAGCTGAAAAATAGCCTACTAATACCCAAGAACCTGTCCCCAAACGCTCGAAGGGACTATTTGCTATGGCAGATACTGAGTCGCCATTAATGAGTTGTTTAATAACATCGTATCCTTCGCCGTAGAGTGGGGGAAAGAGAAATAGCAATAAGCCTAGTGCTAATCCGCCAACAATGAATTTTATCCAGATGTTTTGTACTTTGCGCTTGAGTAATTGCTCAAGGCGGTTCATTCCGCGTGTGAAGTAGAGAGACACTAGACCGCACATCACACCCAAAATCAAGTACCAGGGCAGACGCTCCACAAAGAATGGTTCGCTATTCACTAGAGGGAACATCGCCTCTTGCCCATTGGCAATGAAGGAGATTGCGGTAGCTGTCACGGATGAGATCAGCAATGGTGCGACGGAGGTCATAGTCAAATCCATCATCAAAACTTCTAATGTAAAGACTAGACCTGCGATAGGTGCTTGGAAGATGCCACCCACTGCTCCTGCGGCGCCGCAACCGATCATGAGCATCATTGTTTTCTGGTCGAGGCGGAACAACTTCGCCAGATTACTACCAATAGCAGAACCAGTTAGCACGATTGGTGCTTCGGCTCCAACCGAACCGCCGAAACCGATGGTAAGAGCGGAGCCTACTAGCGAACTCCAGGTGTTATGCAGTTTAATGATAGATTTGCGTTGTGAGATGGCATAGAGAATTTTGGTAATACCATGTGAGATGTCATCTTTTACCACATATTTGACGAATAGTCCCGCAAGGGTGATACCAATCATTGGAGTGACTAAATACCACCAGTGGTGTTGGGCAATCAGCTGATTCTCAACGAAATGCTGAATGCTATGAATCATGAATTTGAGCACTTGTGCCGCGCATGATGCCAACGCTCCTACAAAGAAACTCAGAATTAGTACGAGGTTCTTTTGCGGGATATGCTGTTCACGCCATGCAATAAAGCGATCGTATGTGTTCTTGTCTCTAAACACTAAACTCTAAACACTAAACTACTCATCCTGTGTATCCCAACCTATGCCACGATATTTGTCCAAATCCCATTCTTCTTCCACTTCGTTGAGATATATGGTATGTGGTTCATCATCGTCATCCAGGTCGTCATCTTCTGTACGCTCGATCGCTTTGACTTCGATAGGTGAATGTGAGATCTCAATGACTTGATTTTGCTCTTTATTCAACTCTTCCCAAAGCATATCTTTGAGTTCTGTAATTCCCATACCGCTAGCGGATGAGAAGGCGATTACGGCCACCTTAAGCTCTTCAGACAACCGTTTGGTGAGTTTCTGGAGGTCAATTTCTGGGTCGGCTATATCGCATTTTGAGATGGCTAGGATACGTGCTTTAGTCAGTAGTTGGGGGTTGTATTTTTCTAGTTCGGAGAGCAAAATCTCGTATTCCTTTTTTATATCTTCTGTGATAACAGGCACCATGAATAGCAACACTGCATTGCGTTCGATATGACGTAGGAAACGCAAACCGAGTCCACGACCTTCTGCTGCGCCTTCTATGATACCAGGAATATCGGCCATACAGAACGACTGGTTATCGCGGTACGATACGATTCCTAACTGTGGAGTTAGGGTCGTGAATGGGTAGTCTGCTATCTCTGGCTTGGCTGCGCTTACTACGGATAGTAAGGTTGATTTACCTGCGTTGGGGAAACCTACCAGACCGACATCTGCCAGCACTTTGAGTTGTAGAATCACATTGGCTTCCAAGCATGGCTCACCTGGCTGTGCGTAGCGAGGGGCTTGATTAGTTGCGGTACGGAAGTGCCAGTTACCTAGACCGCCTTTGCCCCCGCGGAAGAGGATAATCTCTTCGTGGTGTTCTTTCACTTCGCACATGAACTCGCCTGTATCGCCGTTATAAACTACTGTGCCACAGGGGACTTCTATGATCTTGTCCTCGCCGTCTTTGCCGTAGGAACGGGATGCGCCACCGCTGCCACCGTCGGTCGCAAAGATATGTTTTTGGTACTTCAGGTGGAGCAACGTCCAGAGGTTACGGTTACCACGAAGGATTATATGCCCACCTCGTCCTCCATCGCCGCCGTCGGGCCCTCCTTTGGGGACATATTTCGCACGATGGAAGTGCATACTACCTGCGCCGCCTTTACCTGAACGGCAGTAGATTTTTACGTAATCTATAAACGAGGAGGATGACATAGTTATTTATAATTTACTTCTGAATCAGTTGCAGAATGTTATCAATTTGGCAGAAGGTATCTTCCATCGAGTTGTTGCCATTGATAGCAAAGTAGTTATGACGATGGAGATAGTACGTGCAAACGGGCTTGGTTTCTGCTTGATATACTTGCAGACGTTTTTTGATGGTCTCGTAGTTATCATCAGCGCGACCGCTAGTCTTGCCACGATTCAAGAGGCGTTTGATTACCTCGTCTTCTTCCACGAACATATCTAGGAGAACGGCCTTCATTTGGCGACGCTCCAGTAGCAATTCCAAGGCTTCAGCTTGAGCCACTGTACGTGGGAAACCGTCAAAGATAACGCCTTTGCAATCTGCTGGCAGGTTATCTAGATAACGCTCAATCAGGTGAATCATTTTGTGATCGGGGACCAGGTTGCCTTTTGCAATGAGTTCGCCGATTTCTTTACCCAGTTCGCTACCGGATTTGATTTCTGCACGGAGGGCATCACCGGTTGACAGGTGTTGCAATCCATACTTTTCTACGATAAGGTCAGATTGGGTGCCTTTGCCACTGCCAGGAGCACCACATAGTATAATGTTTAGCATAATTGTTTTATTTTTTGGACACAAAAACGAGTTGCTATCAATAGCAACTCGTTATATGAAAATGGTTAATTAGAGAGCCAAACCTTTACCAGCTTTGAATTTTGCTACTTTCTTTGCAGCAATTTCAATCTTAGCACCTGTTGCAGGGTTAACGCCTTGGCGAGCGGCTTTCTCTACTACAGAGAATGTACCAAAACCTACCAATTGTACGCTCTCACCTTTTTGAAGTGCCTCTGCAATAGCCTTTACGGTTGCCTCAAGTGCACCTTGTGCTTGTACTTTTGTCAAGCCTGCCTCTGCTGCAATTGCAGCTACTAAATCTGCTTTATTCATACGAAAAAATGATTAATTTGTTATACATTAATATTCCACATCGGAAAATCCAACGATTTGCATGCAAAGTTACTACATTTTTCTAATTCTACAAATATTTCACGAAAAAAAATGTCATTTTTCTGCCAAAATGTACGTTTTTTTGTCTTCTTGCACGGTTTTTGTTTGCATTTTCATGTTTTTTTATTAATTTTGCAAGGATTTAATGATTTATTAGTGATGTTCAGAAATTTACCACCTGTCACCAAGAACCTATTGCTCATTACCATCATCTGTTATTTAGCAGATGTAGTGTTTCAGCGTTACGGGATTAACTTCAGCCATATTTTTGGCTTGCATTATCTTACTGCGGCGGATTTCCGTATTTGGCAACCTATCACGTATATGTTCATGCATGCGGATTTCTCGCATATTTTTTTCAATATGTTTGCGGTCTTCATGTTTGCTCCGGCTATTGAGCAGCGTTGGGGAAGCAAGCGTTTCTTGATTTATTACCTTGTCACTGGAATTGGCGCGGGGGTTATTCAGGAGGCGGTATGGGCTATGCAACTGCAGCCTCTGCTTAATTCGGTGGATCCGTTGATGGCTGCCAGATTGGCAAACCGAGTTGTAACGATTGGTGCCAGTGGAGCTGTTTTTGGTATCTTGTTGGCTTTTGGATGGCTATTTCCGGATATACGAATGTATATTATGTTTATTCCTATCCCCATACGTGCGCGTACTTTAGTTGTTATATATGCGTTGATTGAACTTTTCACGGGACTTGCACCGTCTGCGGGCGACAATGTAGCGCATTTCGCGCACTTGGGAGGCATGATTTTCGGATGGTTGTTGATTCTATGGTGGCGTTATCGTGGGTATGATGGATTTGATTCCACACCTTGGAATGATGGCACGCTTAAACGATGGTTTGAGAATGTAAGACGTTGGTTCAGAGATAAATGGGAAGATCGCTTCCCACCACGCCACCCGCGCATCACGCGTGACAAGGATTCGCACGATTATACTGATTATCATTATCACAAACCTTTGTAATTAGTTAGTCAGCTGTCATTGACGATTTACCTGTAATTGGTTATTTGTCATTGACTATTCACTTTTAATTGCTTATTTAGCGGCTTTACGACATCGTTGAGCCGCTATTTTTTACTTAAGATTCAGCGGACAAACCTCAGAACAGAGGTTCTTTGTCAACGTAGGTGGAATCTATTTTATTTACTTAAGATTCAGCGGATGAGCGAAGCGAGTGCTAGCGGTGGTAATAAAGTCAGCATCGTTGCAAAAAAGCCAGAGGTCGTTGCAATAAGATTATTTTAGATTTCTCGCGCTCTGCGCGTAGGAGTTTCTATCTCTTGCTCCAAAAACGAGGGAGTATTTTTTTTGAATCCCTTTCGGAGTCCTTCCGGAGTCTTTTCGGAGTCCTTTTGGAGTCTTTTCGAAGTCTTTTCGAATATTAGATGTATATTAGTGATTAATTAGTGATTAGTTAGTGATAAGTTAGTTATTCAAATCCCCTTGTAAGCCCAGTAGTGCTTTTTTTAAGAAGTATTTATTATTATTTTCATTATTTTCTGTATTTTTTTCTATGCCTCTTGTTCAATCCAAAAAAATGTTGTAATTTTGCAGCGAAATGATTCGTGCGTTAGGAGTGTGGATGAAATGATGTCTAACTCCTGATGTATAAGATTCTTTCAAAGACATAATAAAAGGCGTTTATTGCGCTTTGTTCTGACAAGATGAAACTTCGCAACTTTCAGAAACAATCAGGACTTAGCAACGATGAATGCTTACGGGATATGAGTATCCACTTTTGTTGTGCATTAGCGTTCCTGCGGGAACGTAAATGCTTGGTATATAGTGTTTTCTTATATCGGCGTGGGCTTTTAGCGTTGTCAGTTCTATTGTTTCGGGCAATGCGAAGGCCTCATCTTGTGGAACTGACAAAGTTAGGATCCACGCTTTTTTTATGTCCTTTATTTTACCAACAACTTGAACCTATGGTTCATAATAGACAAGAAAATGAAGGATATACTTACTCGTTTGCTGCACAAGGGTAGAGAATCAAAGTATGCTAATTGGTATTTGGCGATTATTTTTGCAATTACAATCTTTTTGCAATGTTGTTTGTTTCATTATTTAGCATTTCATTCAATATTGGTTTCATCTTTCTGGAAGAATCCATTAGATTTTTGGGCATTTTACTTGCCTAAAATTAGTATAGCGGTTTTTATTGCCAGTTTTGTTTTCTTGTTCAAGCGTAAAGGTTGGACAATTATAGTATCAATTCTGATTAATATTTGGATATTAGCAGAATTAATTTACTTTCGAGCTAATAGAATTTTGATTGATGCCCATTCGTTTACACTGATAGGATACTTGGATGGCTTCTGGAGTTCTGTACCGATGTATTTGCAATGGTTAGATATGATTATGTTAGTACCGACATCAATCGTTATATGTATAGCTATTTTATTTCAAAATTCTCGCTATAGTCATTTAGGATTTCTCTTTACGCTGATTGTGAGTTTTTTTCTAAATATAGGTGGCTGTTTAGGAGTATATGGTATGTACATAAAATATCAATTCCCCTCTAAAAATTGGTATATTAATCCTTTTTCAGATAAGGCTGTAGGTGATTTGTTTGGTTTTACAAGTACAGATTATATCCGTAATATGTCGGTAATACATGCTTTTATTTATGATGTGAAAAAATTAATCCAAATGCCTTTTGAGAGAACAGTATACGAAATGAATGAAAATGATTTGATGCAAATACGAGCGTTTGTTAATCAACCAAATGCTCAAATTGTACCTGATAATAGTCTTATTTTGATATTGGTAGAGAGTCTAGAGAGTTGGGCTGTCCGTCCAGATATAACACCTAATCTATATCAATTTATTCAAAAGCACAATGTGATTTGGGCTCAGAATGTAACTAGTCAAACAAAAGGAGGGACATCTTCAGATGGACAATTAATTTTTAATACTGGCCTATTGCCAATTCAAAAAGGGGCTGTATGTCAAAGATATCCAGACAATAAATTTCCATCTTTAAGTGATATATATTCCACCTCTGCACTAGTACAACCAGGTGATATGAGTGTTTGGAATCAAAAATATATGAGTGATGCCTATTCGATAGATACAAATTATCTAAGTGCTCAATCGCTTGATCATGAGACGTTTAATATATTAGGTAGTGTGTTTAGAAATTATGCATATACTCTAACTATTACAATGGCAACCCATTCGCCATTCATGGCATGTTCAAAGTATTCTTCACTAGTATTGCCCAAAGATATGCCAGAAAGAATGGCGAATTATCTCAAATGTATGCATTATTCAGATTCTTGTTGGGGAGAACTTCTTTCTGAGGTAGATATAGATTCCACTTTACAGAATGCTACTATCTGTTTTATGGGAGATCATATCATCTTTGACTCTAATATGCGCAATGAGTTTGAGCAATATTGTATTGAGAAGGGTTTAGATTATGAGGTGCAAAATAATCATACGGCGATTGTTGTTTATTCTCCTAAGTTATGTAGTACAACAATCGTCAAAGATCTTACATTCCAAATGGATGCTTACCCGACGATTCTTCATTTAATAGGTTGCGAAGATTATTATTGGAAAGGCTTTGGAGTGAATTTATTGGATTCTGTAGCTCGAAACAATCGCCCAATATCCGAGCAAGAGGCATTTCTTTTGTCGGATAAAATTATTCGCTCTAATTGGTTTGAGACCTTCCTACAATAATGTAACTACCACCCCATAGTGGCGATAACTGGAAAGTGGTCAGAGTACGTTACTCTGTCCACTTCGCATTTTATAGGGGTTAACATACGTGAGCAAAGGATGTAATCAATGCGGATACCCAAAGGGCCTCGCTGGTAGGTACTACCTAGTTTTCCAAAGCTGCCTGCTAAAAAGCAGTCGTGCAGACCTAGACGAATTTTCCAATACACATAGGATAATGGAATTGCGTTAAAGTCACCAACTACCACCACTGGATATGGTGATTGGCGTATCTCGCGTTTAACGGCTTTGGACTGTTCATGACGCAAGGCTCCTGCTGATTTCAGTTTTTGGTTAAGAGAGCTATTCTTGATGTGGTCAACGGATAGAGTATCAAATTGCAAGTCTTTCTTTATTAGTTTATAACTCTCCAAATGATTGACTATCAGTCGAATTGTATCCCCACCAACTACCATGTCGCAGCAACTGCTAATGTTGTTGCGCGACTGGTAGGGCACTGTGTGTTTATTTATTAGGGGGTATTTCGAAAAGACTACATTCCCAAATTGGCGTTTGCTGTTATACACCTTAAAATCGTAGTAGGTGTATGGGTATTTGCGCATTGCGTGGCGTAACTCGGCCAAACTGATGCGATGAGAGTTTTTATGCACTTTCACTTCCTGCAGGCAGACCACATCTGCATCTTGTTGGTTGATATACGACAGCATTTTTAGAGCTTGCTGTTTGTTATCCTTACACAATGCTTGTGTGTTATATGTCATTACCTTCAGGTTGCTATCAAAGTCGGCAACTGGCTTTTTCCATTGGTGCGAAACAAGCGAACCGACCACCCATAGTAGCATGAGTAGTACTGTGATTGTCAAGACTCGCTTAATCCACTTCATGTTATTTTGGCTCAAGTGTTACGATTGGAACCAGCATTTCTTCCAGCGATATTCCCCCGTGCTGGAAGGTGTTGCGATAGAATTGTGCATAGTGATTGAAGTTGTTGGGGTAGGCAAAGAAGTCATCACTTGTGCAGAAGACATAGCTGCTGCTCACATTCGGGCAAGGAAGTCCCACTTGTTTCGGACGTGTAATCTCAAAGCAGTTTTTAGACTGGCAGTTCAACGATTTGCCTACTTTATATCGCAGGTTGGTATTGGTGTTCTTATCGCCAATAATCTGTACGGCGTTGGTTACACGTGTTGTGCCGTGATCGGTGGTAAGCACTACTTTGTAGCCTAGTGAGGCAATACGGCGGAACATTTCCGCTGTAGGTGAGTGACGTAGCCAACTTAGTGTCAGGCTGCGGTACGCAGCCTCATCGTTGGCCAGCTCACGCATCATCTTGCTTTCGGTACGAGAGTGGGATAGCATATCTATAAAGTTGAGTACCACTACGTTAAGTGGGGTCTGCAATCCCTTAAATTGACGGGTTATCTTTTCGCAGAAGTCGCTCTCGTTCACTTTGAAATAACTATAGCCATAGCGTTTGCGGAAGCGATCCAATTGCGTTTGGATTAAATCCTTCTCGTTATTGTTCTTGCTTTCCTCTTCATCCTCATCTATCCATAGATTGGGGTACATCTCTTGTATTTGTACTGGACTCAAACCCGCAAATATTGCATTGCGTGCATATTGTGTTGCGGTAGGAAGAAGCGAGGTATACATCTGCTCTTCTTTAACGGTAAACCACTCTGATAGAAGGGGTTGAATAGTCTTCCATTGGTCGTAGCGGAAGTTGTCAATCACTACGAAGAACACTTTTTCACCTCCATCCACTAGTGGAAAGACGTATTTCTTCATCACGTCTTGCGACATGATTGGGCGGGTGCTTGGGTTCGCCCACCAATTCTCATAGTTCTTGGAAATGAATTTGGCAAATGCCTTATTGGCTTGTTCGCGTTGCATGCGCAGCATGTCATGCATAGCCGAATCCACTTTTTCCAGTTCCAGTTCCCATCGCGTCAAGGTACGTTCAATAGCCATCCACTCTTCTATGGTGTTGGCTGTATCAATCATGTAAGTGATGTCTGAGAACTCTTGCCGATAGGTGGTATTGGTATGTTCTTCTACAATCTCACGTTCGTGGATATGTTTCTTCAAACATAGCAGTATCTGGCTGGGGTTAACGGGCTTAATCAGGTAATCGGCTATCTTCTGCCCGATGGCCTGTTCCATGATTTGTTCCTCCTCGGATTTGGTAATCATCACCACGGGTAGGGTAGGGCAGAGTGTTTTTATCTCTTGCAGTGCCTCTAAACCTGACAGACCTGGCATGTTCTCATCTAGGAAAACGATGTCAAATTGTTCTTCTTGGCATGCGTCTATAGCATCTTGTCCGTTATTCACTGGGGTAACTTCGTACCCTTTTTCTTGTAGATAAATAATGTAAGGTTTTAGCAAATGAATCTCATCATCTGCCCAAAGTATTCGGTTCATAGGACCTCCACTTGTTTATTAGGTTTAACATATCTTCAGCCCATGGGCTATCAAAGTGCATTCTTTCTCCCGTGCGAGGGTGTTCAAAACCCAGTGTCTTTGCGTGCAATACTTGTCGCGGACATAGGGAGAAGCAGTTGTGAATATACTGTTTGTATTTCTGTGTTGGCAGGCCTTTTAGCACTTCCATACCGCCATATTTCTCATCAGCGAATAGGGGGTGACCGATGCTTTTCATATGTACACGTATTTGGTGCGTACGCCCTGTTTCTAATCGACATTCCACTAGCGTCACGTAGGGAAAACGCTCCAGTACGTGCCAATGGGTGATAGCTTCTTTAGCAGTAGGGTTCTCTTCTAGATCCCATACGCGGTATATGGTTCTATCGTGATTATCGCGAGCCAAGGCTCCTTCTATCGTACCGGAGTCTTCGGCAAACGTACCCCATACTAGCGCGTTATAAGTGCGTTCTGTGCTGTGTTCAAAGAACTGCCGTCCTAGATGAGTCTTTGCTTCAGGAGTCTTAGCGATAAGTAGCAGGCCACTAGTATCTTTGTCAATGCGATGTACTAAACCGATATTTGGGTCGTTGATATCCAGCTTATCGCGGAAGTACCAGGCTAAGGCATTCAGCAGGGTATGTTCGTAGTTGCCATGTCCGGGATGAACTACCATACCGGCTGGCTTGTTGATTACCAGCACATCATCATCTTCGTACACTACCTCTAGCGGAATTTCTTCAGGGTGAATGGTGTAGTCATGTGGCTCGTGGTCAAGCAGTACTTGTATCACGTCCAGCGGTTTAATTTTGTAGTTGCTGCTCACGGCTTTGCCATTCACCAATATGTTGCCTGCCTCTGCTGCGGCTTGGATACGGCTCCGTGAGGTACCTGTCATATGTTCTGCCAGATACTTATCTATGCGTTGAGCCGTTTGACCTTTGTCCACTTCACACCGCCAGCGTTCCCATACATCTTGCTCTATGTCTAATATATCTTCTTTCATCTCTAAGCACTAAACAGTAGCGAAGCGTCCACTAAACACTAAAAGAATTCTTCTTCATCCTGCTCATTGTCTGCAGTTACGGTCTTTTCTATGTCCATTGACATTTTCAGGTTCACATTACTTCCTTCTACAACAACCGTGCCACTTTCTGGTGACTGTGAATATACGATATAGGATTGTATATTTTCCTCTGTTGGAGGTATGTCGTATTCCACAATACCGATGGTTAGGGCGTGTGCCATCAGCCATGAGCGGGCCTCATCCAAGGGCTTGCCTATTACGCTTGGGATACTCACTTCTTCGTTGCCTTGACCTCTACCTACTATCAGTTGCAACGTGCATCCTTCTTCTAATCGGCTGCCAGCATTCATAATGCTATCGCCCATGCGGACATCTAGTATAATATCGCGGTATATTGAGGGCTCATAGACGATGCTGTCCACCACTAGTCCTAGGGTCGCCAGAGTCGTTTGGGCTTGGCGAAGGCTCATGTCGCGCAATTCTGGTAGGATTACAGGGCGGCGCATCTGCGCATTTTGAATTACATATATAGTGCGACCATTTTTTACTTTAGAACCTGCGGAAGGGTTCTGTTCCACGATGGTGCCTAGTGCTACTTTGTTGGAGTAGGTTGAGTCAATCACTTCGATATGCAGACCTTCTGATTCCAAGATGATGCGGGCTTCTTCTAGGTATAGCTCGGTAATCTTGGGAACTTCTTTTTCAACACCATGTTGGGTATAACTACGCAGGCATAATAGTAGGGTTACTATACCAGCAAATGCTATTACGGCGGCAAGCACCAAATTGATACCCATGAAACCTAATTTACTATCTGTCCAATTCTTTTTCTGTGCCATTGTATGTTTTTTTTACTAATTTTGCTGCAAAGTTACACTTTTTTTTGCGTATTTGCAAAAAATATCTTATTTTTGCACAGTTTTTGTAACATATTCAAAAACAATAAGTTTAATTTTTATATTTTTTAAGTGTTATGAAGAAGATTTTGCTTATCGCTGCAATCGCTGTATCTGCTATGGGTTGCTGCAAGAAGGCTAATTGCCAACAAGACAAGTGCTGTGACAAACCTGCTACTGAGTGCTGCCAAAAGGAGGACTGCAAAAAAGAGGAGTGCCAAAAGCCGGAGTGTGCTACTGAGTGCAAGAAAGCTGATACTACATGTGTAAAAACCGAGTGCCCAAAGGATGAATGTCCTGCTACGGGTTGCGAAAAGAAGGCTGACTGCCCTAATGCAGCTTGCCAAAAACATTGATTACGCCCATGCAACTTGTGTTGTAGTTGGTTAATCCAATACCAAAAACCGCCTAACAATATCGTTAGACGGTTTTTTTACACTTCCCACCTTAAACCTTCACACCCTGTGGTTTCGATGACTGGTTGATGGACCAATTTTAGATTTTCAAGTTGATTCCAGCGAAGAATGTTCGTGGGGTAGCAGGACCATAGACATAACCTGCATCGCGGTCCATTCCTTGATCAATATCGTGTTGGAAATGGTCTAGTAGATTTTTCACTCCGGCATTAATCTCCAAGGTATAGTGTTTGTAGAGTGGAATATCATAGCATAGCTTCACATCCCATTCAAAGAAGATAGGTGTCTCTACTTCCTCATCTTCTGGTACATAGCCCGCGAAGTGCTGTACCAGCATGCTACCTGTTACTTTACCATTGCTTACAATATGGAAATGCTCCAACGGCTCAATGTTCATCAAGAAATAGCCATAATGATCTGGGGTGCGGAACATACGCTTTTGTGGTGTGATATTTGGATTTTCACTCCATTGTAAAGGCTCGATATAGCGGCTATGGTTATAGGTATAACCTGCTTGGAATGTCACCAAATGACCATAACCTACTTTTGCTTCTACGTTCATTCCTGCTACGCGAGCACCGCTTGCATTGGTACGAGTCAATAACAGGTTACCGTGGGAATCATGTCCATTCTCTACTAAGGCAAACACATCATTCAATTGGGTAAAGAAACCTTCTAAAGTCAAGTTCAAATCCCACTTGCCGAAACGTTTGTACATATCCACGCTGCCGCTTACGGAGTGGCTATATTCGGGACGCAAATCATCTGCCAATGAGATGAGTGATACCTCCCCACCCACAGCACCCACGTGTAGGTCTTCTTCATAGATCTGTGGCGCGCGATAGCCGCTTGCATAGCTCAAACGTAAGATAATAGGCTCAATAGGAGTATAGCGCACGTTGGCACGAGGAGAAAAGATGGGTTTCTCCAATAGAGAATGTTGCTCTAGGCGACCGCCGACTAAGATAGACCATTGCTTGTTCTTCCACTCATTCTGTACATAACCACCACCTAGGTGAACACGCTGCAACGTGTTACGATCATAGCCTAGAATCTGGTCGAATAGCTGATTATAGGAATACTCGGCACCCGCACTCAGATCGGCATTCATCAGACCGCATGGGTAGGAGAAACGATACTGTGCACCAGTAACGGACACAATATCGGTGGATTTGCCGTATGCATTGGGATTATAGTTGGTACCGAAATAACTCTTACGACCAATGTGTTGAAAACTGCTATATGCACTCACAAAGTGCTTATTGTCAGCAGTGTACATGTCCCATTTAACGGTAGCGGCATCAATACTGTGACGCAGTTGTTCGCATAGTGGCGACTCGTGGGGTTGCACGCTGTCTATACCATAGCCGCCGCGGCGATATTCTGTGGTATGATGATACTCGGCTGTCAGTTTAGAGTAATCAGATGTCTTGAAGAAGGAGCGGAAACCTGCGGTCGTACTGTTCAACAATGGAATATCAGAGTAACCGTCATTATCACGGTCGTATTGCTCACGATTGCGTTGCACGCCAAAGAGGAAGATTCCTGCCTTTTGGTTCTCCGACATTACGCTAGCATTCATAGCGGTATTGATGTCGTAGGTACCTTGCTCTGTGAAGGCGCTTGTGTGATTGACATTAAAGAAATTACGGGTTGGATCTTTCGTAATGATATTCACAACGCCTGCAATAGCGTTTGCACCAAATAACGCACTGCCGCCACCGCGAATTACTTCAATACGATCCACCATGCCCGTAGGCAGTTGCTCCAAGCCATATACCGAAGCCAAAGAGGAGAAGATAGGACGGGAGTCCATCAGTATTTGGGTGTATTGTCCTTCCAAACCATTGATGCGGATTTGTGGAACGCCGCAGTTGGAGCAGGTTTCTTCTACGCGCAAGCCCGTTTGAAAGTTCAGTACATCAGCCATCGTATTGGAAGTCGTAGATTCAATAATAAGGGGAGATATCACGTTCACAATCGTAGCCACCTCTTTTTGCTTAGTCTCATATCTGTTGGCGGTTACAACCACATTGTCTATCATAAAGGATGTCTCAGCGATACTGACGTTCATCTCTATTTGAGTATCACGGCGAAGGGTGACCGACTTTTCTACAGTCTCATAACCAAGCATGGAGAAGACGATGGTATGTTCTCCTTCAGGCAAGTTCTTTAGATAGAAGTGGCCAGACTCATCGGTTAAACAACCTATGGAGGTGCCTTTCACTTGCACATTTACAAAAGAAAGATGCTCGCCTGTATGAGCATCTAGTACGTGGCCTACAATATTGGCATCCGACTTTTTGTCGTGGTGATGATGATGTTGAGCCAACATCAACGGAGTGCTGGATAATATTCCAGCAACTAGTAAAAAGAAAATAAGAAGTTTTTTGTTCATGTTTATTGCTTAATTATTATATTCGATAGTTATCTTTGGCTATTCTATATTTATATTTGGCTTTTTGTCGTTTGTACTTCACTATAAGTGCGGCTTTGCACCCCTTCCTCAAACCTTTAACCTCTATCCTCTAATCTCAAATCTCAAATCGGGTGCAAAGGTACTGCTTTTCTTTGGATTGGACAATCCCTAAAAATAATGATTTTTTTCCAGAAAGAAACCTATGTACTTCATACAAAATAGGGGTATGTCTTTTCGACAGACCCCTATTTTTAGGTATTGTTTGCTTATTCTTGCTTCCTGCAAGTGATGGTTGTAATATGCAGTTGCCCTTCTTGTACTATGAAATCTACCGCCCAATCTGCATAGTCCAAGTGATACACACGCTTAGGGTCGGATTGATAAGCAGGGCGAGGATCTTGGCTAAGTATTTCTTTGAGTGCATGCCACGGACAACCCTGTCGTGTTGCGCTTTCAAGCATCTTATCATCTATTGCCACTTCCAGATGATAATCTTGTGTCGCTTCTGCAAAGCCACTTTGGGCGTTGGGGTGACTATCCGAGAAAGCGAGATAGGGCTTTATATCGTATATAGGGGTACCATTCAGTAAATCTGCTCCTGTAACCACTAGCACTAATCCATGTTCGGATGTTTCTTCCACGCGCAGGAGACGTACGCTAGTCAAACCAATAGGATTTGGACGAAAAGGGGAGCGTGTCGCAAATACACCCATACGCTTGTTGCCGCCCAATCGTGGTGGTCGCACTGTCGGACTCCAGTCTAACTCCCCGCTTCTCGCCTCTTCGTCTATTGGCCTATTTGCCTGTCTAACTCGTCGTCTATCTGCCTTATCAAATCCCCATAGCAGCCACAAATGGGAATAATCTTCTATCCCCCGAAGAGCCTCGCGTACGCGATACGCGGGCGTGAATATTATATGTGTTTCTATTTGCGAATACTCTCGGCTTTGGCGAGGGATACCAAATTTTTGGGAGAAACCATTCTGAGCGTGTGCTATTACTTGTAGGTGCATCGAGTAGAGGTGTTAAGTAGAAACAAAAAAGACCTTGAGATATCCTCAAAGTCTTTTTTTGTGGTGCCACCAGGAATCGAACCGGGGACACAAGGATTTTCAGTCCTTTGCTCTACCAACTGAGCTATGGCACCCCTCCGCATTGAGCGAAAATCTCAAAAGCGGGTGCAAAGGTACTGCTTTTTTTTGATATGACCAAATGTTTTGATACTTTTTTTCAAAAAAAGCACATTTTCTTGCTCTTTAACCCAAGGTTGCTACGTATTTCTCTGCTTCCATCGCTGCTTTACAGCCACTAGCCGCTGCCACAATAGCCTGACGATAGTGCGGGTCTGCGCAGTCGCCTGCTGCAAATACACCTGCTACATTGGTGCATGGACTATGACCAGCCACTTTGATATAGCCTTCTGCATCGCGCTCAAGGTACGCCGCAAAGAGGTCTGTGTTAGGCTTATGACCAATGGCCAAGAAGAATCCATCAATAGCAATATGGCGAATCTCTTCTTCTGGACTGCCTTTTTTATACACTAGGTCAGCACCTTCTACTTTCGTCTCGCCCGTCAACTTCAAGGTGTTATGCTCGAAGAGAATCTCTATCTTGGGATTATCCATAACGCGCTTTTGCATAATGTCGGATGCGCGGAGATAAGGCTTACGAACAATCATATATACTTTTTCGCATAGACCTGCCAAATAGTTGGCCTCCTCACATGCTGTATCGCCACCACCTACTACGGCTACTGTCTTCTTGCGATAGAAGAAACCATCACAGGTCGCGCAGGCTGATACACCACGACCTTTATAATCTTCTTCCGATTGAATGCCGAGGAACTTAGCACTTGCACCGGTAGCGATAATCACGCTGTCTGCCTCATAGAGTTGGTCATCCTCTACCCACACTTTTTTGGGCGAACATGAGAAATCTACTTTAGTCACCATGCCTGACACGAACTCTGTGCCAAAGCGTTCTGCTTGACGACGCATGTCGTCCATCATTTGATAAGGTTCTACGCCATCTGGATAACCAGGAAAGTTTTCTACTTCGGTGGTAATCATTAGTTGTCCACCCACTTGCATACCCTCTATGAGTACAGGGCTAAGGTTGGCACGTGAAGCATAGATTGCTGCGGTATAGCCCGCAGGGCCAGAGCCGATAATAAGACATTTCATATAATTTAAAATTTGACAGTTTACAATTTATCTCAGGTCGTTGATAAAGGCACCTTCTTTTTCGATAGTGAAAGAGGGTGTTTCATCTGTGTAGTGAGCATTGTTGAAACGTAGCGTAGTGAGTTTGCCATCTGCCTCGTGAATCTCCATGTTAGTAGGCAACAACGTAGTTGTCTCCACGCGCAGCACAAACTTCGCTATCCCCGCCGATTGGTCGTTAGGGGTTAAGGTCATTTGTGTCTTGTTGCCAACTTGCTTCTCTGCGTATTGGCACACGGGCAACAGAGCTTGCGCATAGAGGAAAGGGTTGGTTTGCATCAGTTCTTCCTCCGTGGGGGTAGATAATGACAGCTCTTCCGTATCTTCGCCATATATATATAAGGTGTTACCATCATAGGCAGCATCCATAGCGAACATACTCAGCGAGAACTGCTTACCGTGCATCGCCAGATTGCCCGTATAGATCATGGGTTGCGCTTGCTGTTCAGCAATGCTGATGGTGAAATCCGACACCAACGTCTTTTGCTCCAATGTCGCGAGAAGCGATTGCAGAATGGTTAATATGATTAGTAGTAACTTCATCTTAACATCCTAATTCTTGTAGTTTCCTATCCAATTCATCCAAACTTTGAATCAGCACATCACGTCCTTTTGGACCTTTGTTTGGTCCTACGATTCCTGCGGCTTCGAGTTGGTCGGAGAGTTTGCCTGCGCGGTTATAGCCAATCTCAAATGCACGTTGCAGGCGCGAGGTAGAACCCTCTTGTTTGGTCACCACATAGCGCGCTACATCTGCAAACATTGGGTCAAGGCGCTTCAGGTCCACTGCACCAGGAGCCAATGCTTCGCCTTCGCTACCCTCTGGGATATACTCTGGCAACTGATATGGTTCGAAGTAATGTTGCTGTTTCTCAATATGTTCCACAATAGCATCCACCTCTGGCGTATCCACAAAAGCACATTGCAGACGGGTGATGTTGCCATTACCCGAATAGAGCATGTCGCCTCGACCAATGAGTTGGTCTGCACCCTTGGTGTCAAGCACCGT
>JAZNMT010000050.1:0-4631 GCA_045579895.1 Paludibacteraceae bacterium | reverse complement strand
AAGGTTGTTAAAAAGTCTTGTTTAGCAGCCTCAATAGTGGCACCTTCTCCAAAGAATCCAAATGGAAATTCTTCTTCGCAATATACACTATACCAGCCGTTTCCATTGCTTTCAATATGAGCGATACATTCTTTTTGCATAAGTCTTAATTGTTTATCTTGGTCCGAGAAATTTGTCACCATTGAGGTGTATCATGTGCTCTGGCATTTCTGCTATCCAAACTTCTGTTTCCCAAGCAATATCTTGCGCAAACTTCTTGTATGTGGCGAAATCAAGAAATGCCGTCACAAAGATTTTTCCTGCCGTAACATGGGGCGTCATTTGACTAATCTCTGTTATGCGCTTAGGGTTCATCGGACCAACAGAGGTTACTGCTTCAATGAAATATATCCAATTAGAATCTTCCTTATACAGAACTACATCTGGCATTTTGTCGTGCAAGGTGATTTGGAATCCCAATTCTTGTAGTTGGGCTTCATCTTTTAAGAGATCTTTTTCAGCAGTGTCACCAACATACAAGCATTGCGAGTTCGGCGCAAATCGTGGTGCGAACTCCTCAATAATCGCTTTCTGCAATTGGTTATGTTTTCCTGTACTGAATTGAAATTGATTACCATTGATTAGTACTGGCATTTTTTGCATTTGTTTTTTAGATGCATAAATGTCAATAAGTTTTTTATGATTGGCTACAAATGCTTGTTGTGCGGTGGTACTTTTCCCTATTTCTTGCAATACTGGTAAGAAATCATCTGTTATTCGCCAACTATAATTTGGGGAGTTGGTAGCCATACCATTATCCTCGACTATGGCAGCTGTACGAAAATGATGTAATGCTTGCTTACGGAAAGTTTCTCTAGAGTTTTCTGCATAGTCTCTATCATAGTTTGCATTCGTAAAAACAATGATGTCATGGATGCGCATCCATTGGTTAGTTGCCTTGGCAAATGGTGTGCGTTGTTTGATGTTGGATAGCGCAAGGATTACATAAGCACACAAATCTGCTTGTTGTGCCTTTGGCAAACCTACAACATTAAGGAGCTTTTTGATTCTTGTTAGTTTATCCATTTGTTTACAATTTTATTGCAGTTATCTTCATTGATAGGCATGGTCATGAGTTCATTTCCCATGGCTTCTATAGTTTGTCTGTCAGGCATAGGTATCGTATTCACCTCTGTAGAATTGACTTGCGTAGAGCCGTTGAGTATTCTATAATACTGATCATACAACGTAGAACCTAATAGGGCATACATACCATATAGTACACAAAGCGATTGACAAGCAATATAATTGATTTTATTATCGGTACTGATATACGCATATTGCGGATAATCTTTTTGTCTATACATACCACATTGCAATCGCCTTTTTTCTTCTTTGGATGTGAAGCGTTTGACCAAGAGATAGTTTCCATTGGGCTGTAGGAAACCTATTCTGTCTGTAACTATATATTCTCCTTGCTTACCTACAGGCCATATTACCTTGCCGTTTTGAATGTGCGAAGCATAGAAAAGTGGATATGCACCATCTTGTGTTTCATTGCGCAACACTTCCTGCGTTCTAAAGTTCACGATAATACCTGTTTTCATTTTCAGATCAAGATTCGGTAGTGTATGTGTTAGTTTACTCATACGCTGTAAAACCTCAGCCTCCTCTTGGTTTGTCACAAGGAAAACATATTGATTTGGCGCAACAATGGTATTATATGGAACATAGTATTGTTGCAGGTTGTTGAAATCAGCCGTTGCAGAGGAAGAAACAAGGATATTTTGTGGTGAAACAGTCGTTTTCTTGACTTTAATAATCATTGTTTCCTGTAGGACAGATTCCTGTTTGAATACCTTGTCTCGGCTAACAAAAAGGTGCATTTGTTGAATAGTGCAATGCTTAAATAGGTATTTCCTAAACCGCTCAAAATAGGCTCCAGAAGTCCAAGAGCGTGGCACAATATACACTAACTCGCCTTCCTCTTTTAGGTTATAAATACCCATTGCCCAAAATAGGAAATACAGGTTTGGAGATCCATAGCAAACTTGAGGCATCATCAATGCTTCAGGAGCTTTTTTGGGCAATTTGAGATATGGAGGATTACCTATAATATAATCAAATTGTAGGGCGTTTGTATGCGGGTATTGTTCAAACGGTTGTGATGTAAGATAGTTTTGTGCAATAACCTGAAAAGAGAAATCCGCTTTTGTCTTCATCAAATCGAGATTGCTCATCAAGATTGGCAATACGTTTGGATCGGTCTCGTAACAAACGATATGCAAATGACCTTGATACTCAAGTTTAACTAGTCGTTGCAAGACAGCAGCAGTTAGAAGACCGGTGCCAGCACCTGCATCAAGGATATACATTTCGGGTTTCGTGAGGTCAAAATTGAACATGTCAGCCATATATATAGCCGATTCAGCAGCAGTAAAAAACTGCCCATATTCTCTTCGTTGCTCTTTTGGAATAGAAGCGATGAAGCGTTCCGTATTTTGCACAATCTCGTTTAGCATATCCAATTCGGTTGCAAAGGTAATGTTTTTTCGTTGGATGTGCAAATTTTTGACTAAAAAATCGTCACTGTTTATTGGATTTTTATTTTCCTTCTCCGCTATTATTCCTTTGTAATAAAACTCTGGAAAAGGTATTTGTAACATTTGTGCAGTAGCCATAAACGCAAATTTTAGCAGTTAAACCTTTATTTTTCCGAAATCGGCGACAAAATTACGACAACATACTGCTAAAACTTGTCAGCATGTAAAGAAAAATGCATTTTTTTGCGGAAAAGTGCATTTTTCTGTTGAGTGGACGCGGCAAAGCCGCTACTGTTTAGAGTTTAGTGATGAGTGTTTAGAGGTCGATGGCGTATTTCTCACACAAGTACTTTACCACTTTGGGTGGGAATAGTTTGGTGGTGGGGCGGATGCCGTTCGCCTCTAGAAAAACACGGTCGGTCTTCAGCCAACGGCGGAAGGTCTCGGGACTCACACCCGCTGCGCGGGAGAGTTCGGCTTTGGTATAGGACTTCATGTTTTCGTTTTTCTATACTGCTGAATAAATCGCTGTTGGTTGGCACGTTCGCGGGGTGTGGGCGTGTGGGACTTGCGGTTGGGACAACGCTGCAAGATGTATTTACCATGCATCTTGCGGATGTAAAACTCGCCGTTGTACTCCATTTTGCCGATAAGACCCGCTACTGGGGATTGAAAGGAAACTTGCATATTAGTTTAGTGTTTAGAGTTTAGTGTTTAGAGATGTGGTACATATCAGCCACTGATATGATACAGTGGTCGCGAAATGGTCGCGAAAGAGAAAAGAGACATCTATGCAGCCTTATACATCACCTGAAACACATACCCGTATAGCGACAGTTCTTCGCCCTCCACCGACAATGGTCGTGGGTATATCTTCTCCCATTGCTCCATATACACGCGGGTTAATACGGGGTTTTTCATTACAATCCATGCAGCGTGTGCTGCCATCGCAAATCGAATTTGACTTTTGTTCATAGTTGTAAAAATTTAGTTAATTTAAAGGGTATTTTGCGTGTAACGGTGTAACAACTATTTCTTATGTCTCGTCCCCGTACACGCGCGGACGAGAATAGTAAAAGAAGTGTTACACTATTACACATTCTTTAGCTAAAAGTTTTTTGTTAGCAGCAATTTCTTCTGTATCTCGTTGATATACAATCCATCCGCGCAAACGTGCTTGCCTATTGCCTCGTGTAACAGATCTATATCCCATACTACCCATGAGTACTCCTAAACGACCTAACGCCATCGGTTTCTTGATATTGCCGTAGCTCACCAATCGCTCACTGATCTGTGCCGTCGTCATAAACTCCCCTTTGCCCTCGGCAGGCACATCAAAGAGTATCGGCAACAACTGCTCCTCGTTGCTCTCGTCCCTGAAATGCTGATTATGCTCCTCCAGCACCTCTATCTCGTCCAAGTCAAACCAGTAACTAAACAACGGATCCTGTGCCAATGCCCATGCTTGCGCATACATCCGCTCGTAAGGCAGGAGGGTGTAAAACGGATTCTGTATACTCTCCACCTCAAACGGCAACCAACGCCTATTGCCCGTAATATCCGTCAGGAAATCCCGCCTATTGCCACTCGCGCAGAAACTCGCCAATCGCACCCTACGCTCCTTGGTGTAAGCATAGGCAGCACGCTCGTTCACATCCGTGGCGGTAATAACCGATTTCAGTTGATTGAGCTCACGGTTGTTCATCGAGTCAATCTCATCCAGGGAAATCAACCCAAACTCCGCAATACGCAGCCGTTCATCTTTGTTCAAATCGTTGCTATTCGCCAACTTACAGGCGTATGCCCTCAAATGTGGCGGTATGAGATGTTCGAGCCAAGTCGTCTTGAAGATACCTTGTTTACCAATCAGCACCAGGACCTGATGATTCACCACCTCATCGTTCATCCAACTCGCCACCATCGCCACAAACCATTTTTTGAAGCAGACGCGCCAGAGGGCGTCCGCGCTTGGTGTAGTGTTGGGTAGAGTTGTATAGGATGGTGTAGTATTGTTTCCCATAGGCGCGGCAGGGAGTTGATTGCCGCGCAAGTTGTTTATGTTGTCTTCTTTACAAACATTCTCCTCGTTGTCGTTCTCTTTCACCCTCA
>JAZNMT010000049.1:0-9833 GCA_045579895.1 Paludibacteraceae bacterium | reverse complement strand
GCAAGGAGGAGGCATGCCACACACTCCACCTCAATCCCGAAAACCAATACATGCTCTTCTTCGGCTTAGTGCGTGCATACAAAGGGCTTGACCTCTTGTTAGATGCCTTTGGCAAAGTCAAAGACCAACTGCCTAATTTGCAACTGATTATCGCGGGCGAGTTTTACGAAGATGAAGACAAGTACCGCGCACAAATAGCCCATAATGGTTTGACGGACAGGGTAATCATCAAAAACGAGTTTATTGCAGATGCCGACCTGCGCAAGTATTTCGGAGCAGCTGATTTGATAGTCCAACCCTACAAATCTGCTACGCAGAGTGGCGTAACGCAAGTGGCTTACCACTTCGGGAAACCCATGCTTGTAACCAATGTCGGCGGATAGGGTGTGATAGTCCACGACCACAAGATGGGCTATGCGGTCGAACCTAACGCCGAAGCCATTGCCCAAGCCCTCACCGACTACTACACCCACAACCGCCAACCCGACTACACCACCCATCTTATAAAAGAGAAAGATAAGTATTCATGGTCAAGATTAGCTAAAAAATTCCTTGACATGACCAACTTAGTCAAACACTAATTTCACATGGCAATTACTCGAAACTGGCATATTGATCTTATAAAAACAATAGCAATGACCTTGGTGGTCATGCAACATGCTTGGTCTATGTTGGACTTAGATGATTCATCTTATGGTCTGGTTTGTGGTGCTTATCGTGCGATTTCTACTGTTGGCGTGCCGCTATTCGTCTTTGTATCTGGTGCTCTTCTTCTTCCACGCAAACCAGAACCATTGAAAGTGTTTTACAAGAAACGCCTCAATCGCTTGCTCATTCCTTTCTTGCTTTTTGCATCCATAATGTACATGGTTTCGTTATTTATAGGGCAGTATGATTGGTGGGATGGAGAGATAAAAACGGCATTGTTGCAATTTCTTCCCTCATTGCTGGAAAATAAGATTAATATCTCGCATTGGTTTGTACATATGTTGTTGGTTATCTATTTGTTGACACCATTTTTACAACGAGCCATTTCTGCATTATCTCAGCGTGAAATAGAATGCATTTTGCTAGTTTGGATGGCAGGTATGCTACTGCGCCAATATTATCCAGCCCTTAATGTATTAGCTTATACAAGTGGGCTTTGGAAATACTTAGGTGTGTATATTGCAGGTTATTATGTGATACGATATAGGGTGGGGGAAATACGTTATTTTTATTTTGGATTGGTAGCAACACTATTGATATTTCTTTTGGATGCATTAACCGATTGTGCTATTCAGTTGGGTGTGCCTCTTACGGCTATAACTATAGGATTGTTATGTCTTAACATACCCGTCTCGTACTCTTCCTTATTTATATCTAGTATAGGGTGTACAATCACAAACTTCAGTCGATATAGCTACACTATTTATTTGCTGCATATATTGGTGATTCGCGTAATCTACGTTGTGACCGAATCATATTTTATGGATATGATATTAGGATGGATTCCTTTGCTAATTACGCCGTTGATAATGATTGTTTTTTATCTAGCGTGTACATTATATGATAAAATTAAATGGTTGCCTAACAATTTAATAGGCATAGGATAGATATGAAAGACGTAAAACTTTTCCTCACCGACGTGGACGGTTGTATGACCGACGGCGGAATGTACTACACCGAGAGCGGTGTCGAGTTCAAACGCTTTTGCGTATATGACGGCATGGGTATTGTCTTGCTCCGCAAGGCAGGTATCCCTTGCGGAATCCTCACCAGCGAGAACACAGCCATTGGCTTGAAACGAGGACAGAAACTTGGTTTGGAATATATATATACAGGTGTCGGTCGCGTAGTGGATGGCGTGAAAATGACCAAACTCGATGCTGCCAACGAGATTTGCAAGGAGTTGGGCATCACATTGGAAAATGTCTGCTTTGTGGGCGATGATGTCAATGACCTTGACCTCTTGCAACATGCAGGCATAGCCGCATGCCCCGCCAACGCCGTAGCCGTAGTCAAAGCCGTCCCAGACATCATCCACCTTACCAAAAACGGCGGCGACGGTGCCATCCGCGAACTCTGCGAAATGATCCTCGCTGCTAAAGCCGCAAACTAAACTATATGAAATTCCATATAAAAAGCACTAAAGGTAGCACTATTATATGAAATTTAATATAATTTGGCATAGTATTTGTAGTTTTATATGAAAAAGCATATACTGATACAACTATGACACCTTTAGCAGAATGTGTAAAGAGCCTTCGCAAGCAATATGGCTTGACGCAAGAGGACTTGGCTTATAAGTCAGGCGTGAGTCTATTCTCTGTTCGCGAATTAGAACAGGGAAAAATATCTATGCGCATGGACAAAGTGAATCAGATATTAGGATTATTCAACTACGAACTTGTACCACAACGCAAAGATGCTTCGCAAAGCTAACGTATATTATCAAGGCATTTTGGCAGGTTGGCTATCAGAGACAGAAGAAGGTTTTTCTTTTGTTTATGACACCAACTATCTCGCTAATGCGAATGCACAACCCATCTCACTAACCATGCCACTCCGTCCCGCGCCATACACAAGCACCGTACTATTCCCTTTCTTTGACGGATTAATTCCTGAAGGATGGTTGTTAGATGTGGCACTACGCAATACAGACGTGAGTACTTTGGATCGTATGTCATTACTACTATTGTGTTGCAAAGATTGTATTGGTGCAGTAGGCGTAGAAGAAGTAAAAGAACATGAGTAAGTGTTTGTATTGCCATAAGGAATTAAAAGCGCATGAGATAGACTTTCATGCTCACTGCTCGCGTGCTTTCTTTGGCGACAGTGTACCTCCAACGCTCAATTATTCGCGCGATGAGATGGATTCATTGGCGGCTGCAATCATTCAGTCGCAAACCACGCTCACTGGCGTACAACCCAAAATCTCATTGCACCTCAATCAGCACGAAGGGTCGAAACGATTGACTATTGTAGGATTATGGGGTGGTTATATCTTCAAACCACAAACGGAATTATATCCCTATCTTCCCGAATTAGAAGATGTTACCATGCACCTTGCGGAGGAAAGCAAATTAGCCGTTGTTCCACATTCGCTTATTCGATTGCGTGACGGTGAATTAGGCTATATCACACGACGGATTGATCGAAAAGCAGATGGTACGAAGATTGCAATGGAAGATATGTGCCAACTCACAGAACGCCCTACAGAATACAAATACCGCTCTTCGCACGAACAAGTGGCTAAAGCGATACGCAAATTTTCATCGGTACCCGATTTAGATGTCATGCAGTACTACGAGTTAGTTCTGTTCTGTTGGCTGACAGGCAATAACGATATGCACCTCAAGAACTTTTCGATATACCAACCCACCATTGGCGAATATCGTTTGGCACCTGCCTACGACTTGCTGAATGTAGCCATTGTTAATCCGAAAGACAACGAAGAACTGGCACTTACCCTCAACGGCAAGAAACGCAAACTCACGCGACACGACTTCGAGACGGCTATGCTCAGTAGCGGACTTAACGAGAAGGTGGTGAGCAATATCTTCCGCAAGTTCTTGCGCATTTACCCGCAATGGGAAGCCACCATCCGCAACTCCTTCCTACCCGCCGACTTGCAAGAAGCCTACTGGCAACTCATCCAAGAGAGAATATTAACTATTAATTATTAACTATATTTGTACAACATCGCAGTCATATTAGCAGGAGGTATAGGCACACGTGTCGGAGGCACGCTGCCAAAGCAATTATTGCCTCTCGCAGATGGTCGATCGGTATTGGAGCATGCAGTCACTGCCTTTGAGCAAGCCGATTGCATTGATGAAGTGTGCATTGTGATGCACCCCGACTATATCATGCATGCCGAGCAGATGCTCCTTGCCAACGCATGGCAAAAAGTTCGCCACATCATCCCAGGAGGCAAAGAACGTTGGGAATCCAGTGTGAATGCTATTCGTGTCATTATGAACCAAGACAACTCCCTTCCCTTTAGGGAGGGGATGGGGGTAGGCATTTTATTGCACGACGCTGCCCGTCCATTCGTAAGCCAAGAGATTATATCCAACGTCTGCCAAGCCCTCGAAGAGCACGAAGCAGTAGTAGTAGCTATACCATCCACAGATACAGTCTATGAGATGAAGGACGGCAAGGTTGCCCGTATCCCACAGCGCTCTACCATCATGCGTGCGCAAACGCCACAGGCCTTCCGCCTGCCATTAATTGCCGAAGCATACGCAAAAGCACTTCCACATCTCTTTAATACGCAAATGGGTGGAAGAGAGGGAGGGGGATCCTCTCCCCTTTCAGGGGGAGTCGGAGGGGGCTTTCCCACCGACGATTGTGGTATAGTGCATGAGCATATGCCTGAGGTACCAATATACATTGTAGAGGGCGAAGAACAAAACAAGAAAATAACATTTAAAGAAGATATATAAAATTGATTATGTCTGAGAAATTAGTATATGTAGGAATGAGTGCCGACATCATTCATCCTGGACATTTGAACATTATCCACGAAGCCCAAAAATTAGGCAGAGTGATTGTTGGCGTTTTGACGGATGCCGCCATTGCCAGTTACAAAAGATTACCTTATCTTGATTATGAACAACGTTCAATCATAGTTAGTAATCTAAAAGGGGTTAGCGAGGTGATGCCCCAACATACGCTGGACTACCGTCCCAATCTGCGACAAATACGTCCAGACTACGTGGTACATGGCGATGATTGGAAAACAGGCATACAACAACAGACACGCCAGAATGTTATTGACTGCCTCGCAGAATGGGGAGGTCAAGTGGTGGATATACCATACACCAAAGGTATTTCTTCTACACTGCTCAATGAACGTATTAAGGAGATAGGCACCACACCAGATATTCGACTCAAACGCTTACGCCGACTTATCAATGCCAAACCCATTGTGCGAATATGCGAATCACACAGCGGACTCACAGGATTAATTGTTGAGCACACACATATTAAGAAAAATAATCAAACCATTGAGTTTGATGGTATGTGGGCAAGTTCACTCACAGACTCTACCAGCAAAGGTAAACCCGACATCGAAGCTGTGGACCTCACGACACGCTTGCACGACCTAAATGATGCACTCGAAGTCACTACCAAACCTGTAATCTTTGATGCAGATACTGGTGGAAAACCTGAGCATTTCGTATATACAGTCCGCACATTGGAGCGATTAGGTATTAGTGCTGCTATCATTGAAGATAAAGTAGGACTAAAACAAAATTCGCTCTTTGGTACTGATGCAAAACAAGTTCAAGATTCTATCGAAGGATTTTGTGAGAAAATTCGAGTAGGCAAAAAAGCGCAAATTACAGATGACTTTATGATTATAGCCCGCATTGAATCGTTGATTGCAGGCAAATCAGTTGATGATGCTTTAGAACGTGCGTTTTCGTATATTGATGCAGGAGCAGATGGCATAATGATTCATTCAAAAAACAAAAGCGGAGAGGACATCAAAGAGTTTTGTGTTCGCTTTCGCCAACATAATACCACGACCCCTATCGTAGTAGTCCCTACAACATACAACCATATTTACGAAAACGAATTAATAGAATGGGGTGCAAATGTGGTGATTTATGCTAACCATCTATTAAGGAGTGCTTACCCTGCCATGCAACGATGTGCAGAATCAATTCTCACCAATGGCAGATGTTTAGAAGCAAGCGAAGAATATTGTATGCCTATCAAAGAAATACTAACTCTCATTCCAGGTACCAAACAATGATTAGTCCAGAGCAATTTGTTGAATCACTGCGCCAGCACAATATTCGTTTTTTTGCAGGAGTACCCGACTCGTTGTTGAAGAACCTTTGTGCCTATCTCTCGGCGCGACTTCCTGAAAAAGAACATATTATTGCTGCCAATGAGGGAGGAGCTATCGGTATGAGTATCGGATATCATCTGGCTACAGGCAACATTGGATGCGTGTATATGCAAAATTCAGGAGAAGGCAATATCATCAATCCACTTCTCTCATTAGCAGATGAAAAGATTTACGATATTCCGATGCTTTTGATTATTGGTTGGCGTGGAGAACCAGGAACAAAAGATGAACCTCAACATATAACACAAGGTGCTTTGACATTGCCTTTACTTGACACGATAGGTGTACCTTATGCAGTGTTAGATGATAATTGGGAACAACAACTTGCTACTGCTCTCTCTTATATTCACGAACACAATGGCAGGTATGCACTTATCATTCGAAAAAACACTTTTGACCAACCTAACATTCCTACTACTTGCTCACAACAACAATTACCTTTATCTCGCGAAGAGGCGATTGAAACTATTGTAAGCCATACTACCGCCAAGGATAAGATTGTGGCTACAACGGGTATGATTTCTCGTGAATTATTTGAATATCGAGAACGCCAACAAATGGGGCATGCAGCAGATTTCCTAACAGTAGGTGGTATGGGACATGCCAATCAAATAGCATTAACCATTGCATTACAGTGCCCACATCATCGTGTATGGTGTTTAGACGGAGATGGGGCAGTGTTGATGCACATGGGCGGAATGGCTATAATCGCCAATAGTGATGCTACAAATTTTATACATATCGTACTTAACAATGGAGCGCATGATTCAGTTGGAGGACAACCTACTGTAGGATTATCCATAGATATACCAAAAATCGCATCTGCGATGGGATACAAACATGCGTATAATGCTAAAGACAAATCAGACTTGATGGATATTCTAAACAACGTTCACCAGCTCGCAGGTCCTATATTAATTAATGTGATGGTAAGAAAAGGCAATCGATCTGATTTAGGACGACCAACAACGACTCCTATACAGAACAAACAAGCATTTATGGCACAAATCAACAAGATAGAAGATGAAGCATGAATTTTTTATAGGAGAATCTGCACTTTCCCACATGCAGCACATACTGGAGCAATTGCAAGTCAAACATGTGTTTCTTGTACGAGGAAAAACATCCTACATTCAATGTGGAGCCGCAGATAAACTGCAAACAGTATGGCACAACATACATTGTCAAGTGACAGAGTTCGATGATTTCAGCACCAATCCTAAAGAAGAAGACACGCTCAAAGGAACGGCATGCTTCACCAAAACAAATGCAGATTGTATTATTGCTGTAGGAGGAGGAAGTGCAATGGATGTAGCAAAATTAATTCGTTACCAAGCAATGCAAACATCCACGATCCATATACCATTGATTGCTCTTCCTACCACAGCAGGTACAGGTGCAGAAGCTACAAGATTTGCAGTCATATACAGAGGAGGTGTCAAATATAGCGTTGAGGATGAATACATATTACCTGACTATGCTATTGTCTTTCCTCCGTTCACCTACAATAACTCTCCTTATCTCACTGCCTGTACTGGAATAGATGCTTTGGCACAAGCCATTGAGGCTTTTTGGAGTAAAAACGCTACAGCCGAATCTAAAGAGTATGCTACTAAAGCCATTCACCTACTATGGCAACAGTTACCGCAGTTGGTCCACAATTCCACGCAAAAATTGCGCGATGAAGTTGCAGAAGGAGCGTATTGGGCGGGCAGAGCAATCAACATTACTAAAACGACGGCTCCACATGCCTATTCATACGCTTTCACGTCTGATTATGGATATCCCCACGGACATGCAGTAGCTTTGACACTGCCATTCTTCCTTTTATTAAACGGCAATAACGAATTGTATGCATTATTACAGACAAGCAAAGACACTTGTATGAGCGACATGGTAGCATATTTACAGAAGATCAACATCAATTGCAATCTTCAAAACATAGACATTGATGCTGTGTTATCAAAAGTGAATATACAACGATTAGCCAATAATCCTATCAATATAACCGACGAAATAACTCACCAACTTAAAGAATACTTAAAAACTGCTAAATAAATATGCGAGATTTTATTGTAAAGATACTACTGCATCTTGGACTATACCGACCAATGATTGCATTTATCAATCAAATAAAGTTCAAACAACAGGTCCGTAAAATGCGTAAAAATGGATTGGAAATGCTTCAAATGGCAGACCAAGCATTTACCTCAATGGGAGTACAAACCTTCTTAACCTTCGGAACATTGCTTGGAGCATACCGCGATAAGGGATTCATTGCCTATGATCCCGATGTAGATTTAGGAGTTATTGATGGGAATTTGCCAAAGAACATGTATGAAGTCATGGCTAAGCACGGCTTTCAACTTTGCAAACAAAATATTATATCCGAAACAAACCAAGTGATTGAAGACACCTATATATATAAGGGTATACATTTAGATGTTTTTCACTATTTTGAGGAAGGAGATGATTATTATACATTAGTTGCCCAACTGCATGAAACCAAAGATTGGAAAGAAGCCAATGCTACAGATGGTTTTCCCTGTGAAAAAGTATCGGTAGTAAAGACCGAGTTCCAACGACAAAACTTTATGAATATAGAGGTATATATGCCGATTAAAACCCACGAATGGTTGGTAGACATGTATTCTGAATCATATATGACCCCCATCAAAAATTGGTCAGAAAATGACCACAAAACTCGAAGGAGTAAATCTACAAAACGCAGTTATCGCAAACTATACTAATCTTTATCGTTACCCAGTAACCCTCTTGTTACATTCCTACGAAAGAGGACAAGTTTCCAACCTTTTATAGGTGCGCCTTGTAGCGTGTAAAGACATAGCAATACCAATGTTCCGCACCACTTCACACCTTCGGACAAAAGGCGTTTGATATACTTACCTTTAGATATAGCACGCGTGCGCATGCGTTCACTACGACCAATTTGTAGGGTGAGGCGATTGAAATAATCTTCCTCGAGTTTTGCCTGAGGAATGCAATGGTGGAGTACAGGAGTAGGCAGATAGAGCACCTTCATACCTAATGCCTTCATCTTATCAAAGATGTCCTTCTCCTCAGACGCCAAAAGCAGATTGCCTTTTCTGCCCAATTCTGTGTTGAACAACCCCACTTTCTCAAACACAACTTTTCTATATGCAGCATTACCGCCACCGGGATAACGACCTTGGGGATACTCTCTTACTTTGCCGCCGTAGTTCATCCATGCAGTCAGCAGCGCCTTGGTATAGGGCGACATCCATGACGGCTCTGCGGTTTCATACAACGGTTCTATTGGGCCACCTGCTGCCATCGTATCGGGATGAGCAGCAAAATGCTCCGCATAGATGCGGATATAATCACTATCTACCAACGCATCATCATCCACATAGATGATGATCTCGCCTTTGGCTTCTTTGATGCCTTTATTGCGGGCTGCAGATAATCCCTGCTCTGGCTCTACTACATAGCGCAGTACCACCTCAGGGTGCGTAGTGGCAAACTGCTCACACACTCCGCGTGTATTGTCAGTGCAGTTATTATCTACCAACACAATTTCATAGTCCGTTGTGGGATAGTCGTTTTTGGCGATACTCTCCAACAATGGACCAATATATTTCTCGCGATTATATGTGCAGATTATAAGGGTAATCATGGCGGATGGTGTATAGTGTATGGTGTAAAGGATTGGTTATTTTTTCTTTCTCCACAATGGATAGGTCAATCCTCCTGCACTCAAGAGCAGTGCCAATATCAGTATTGCCATACTCCACTTGTCCGTTTGTATAGCATGTGGTTGGAACTCCATTACGAGTTGGTGATGACCTGCAGGAATAACCGCTGCGCGGAGGGTATAGTTCACGCGAGCAAGTGGCAACTCCACTCTCTCACCATTATCATTCACAATATACAAGTGCCAATCGTATGGGTAATAGATCTCTGAGAACACTGCCACTTGGTTGCGCTCGTTCATTGATTCATA
>JAZNMT010000048.1:0-36518 GCA_045579895.1 Paludibacteraceae bacterium | reverse complement strand
CAAAGATGCAGAAAACCAACCTATTACTACCTATTCGGGCGAATTTACAACATTAGGCACTCCAACAAGTGTATCCGACATCCAATTGCCAATGACCAATTGCCAAAAGATTATCCGCGACAATCAACTCCTCATCCTCCGCGATGGCAAGATCTATAACGCAATGGGGCAGGAGTTATAGTCGCTAAATGCATATCATCCCCGTGTACAATCCGCCGTCTAATCCGCTGATTTTCACGCATACTCACCTCAGCCGCGTGTGCAAATGCACATAAGTCTTGCTTATTTGCAAAAAAAGCACTACCTTTGCAAACGAAATGGAAATGCAAGTGCTTAACATATCAATAGGGGAAATAATAGACTTGCTCATTATGCTATTGGGCGTGGCAATTATCTGTATCGCTGCTTTCTCATATCGCAAACAAAATTTCATTCGTTTGCAGGCTGCCCATCAAAAGATTGACGAACTATCTCAGCGCATGGCTGAGCAAGAGGCTGCACTCCTCAGACAACAACACCTCTACGAAATAGACAAACGCCTAGCGACGATCCGTACACAGCACCCCGCTCCTGAGAAAACATGGACAAACTACAACTCCATGCTCCAAGACATTGACACCTCATTAAACGGTTGGATAACTGCACTGGAAAGTCGCACACAATTAGCAGAACGCGAAGTGCAATTTTGCACCTATCTCATCGTTTATCCTCACCTAACTTTAGATGAGATAGCACAACATATCTGCTACTCCGAAAAGAGCATCCGCAACTACAAACAGCGAATTGCTCATAAATTAGGTGTGTCTTCTGCCAATTTGCACCAACACCTGCAAAACGATGTTATTACATATCTATACAACGACAATACAAACTCTAAATTATCTGCCTTATGAAAACAACCCATTTCCTTCCTCTATCTCAATCTATTAAGTGGATAACTCTGCTTGCCTTGATAATCATCATAGTTGCAATGATATATATGGCTTACCAATGGTACACGACCAAGCAAATAATGCTATTGGTCACATTCGTGATTGTGGCTATTGCCCTGCTCAGTTGTATGGTGCTCATCCCACGCAAATTAACAGTAACAACAGACGAGATCAACATCCACCTTCTCGCTTGGAAGATCAACATCCCTGCCGATGAAATCGAGAAAATTGAGCATTATCCACATGGTATCCAACAGACTATTCGTATTGCAGGAGCAGGCGGCTTCTTTGGCAACCTTGGATTGTTTACTTGCAAAGAATGTGGCAAACATTTGTCTTTGATTACCGACCCTAAAGATGTCTGCATCATCACCCGCAAAAGCAAAATGCCCATCGTGGTAAGCATACAAGACAACAGCGTTTTCAACGCCATTGCCGAAGTGCATGAGAAAGATTAAAAAACCTTTGGTGTTTATTCACATAGCCCAAATAAGCTTAACACAAATAGTATATTAAAAGCCGCGCGAATCCGCGCGGCTTTTTTGTACCACACCAACAAAACCAACACGGCATAGTATTTGCAGAACATGTAAAAAGAACATGATTATAATACAAAATATTGTATTATCTTGCATATCTCAAAAAAAAATCGTAACTTTGTCGCGAATTTGGATACATGGGCAAAAAGCCCATATAGAATTATGAACGGAATAGAGAAAATAGGAGAATACTTTTTGCTGATGGGACGCGTCTTTCGCACACCCGACCGCTGGCGTATGTTCTGGCGACAAATGAGCAAAGAGATGGAAAAACAAGGATTAGAATCCATCCTCATCACGCTAATCGTAAGCGTTTTTATGGGTGCAATTATGACCTTGCAAACGAAATTAAACACAGAAAACCCTTTGCTACCTGCCTACTCTACTGGTTTGGTCACACGCGACTGCATCTTGCTGGAGTTCTCCAGCACCATCCTCTGCTTGCTGTTGGCTGGCAAGGTGGGCAGTAATATCGCATCCGAGATTGGCACCATGCGTATCACAGAGCAGATTGACGCCATGGAGATCATGGGTGTCAACTCTGCCAACTACCTGATTTTGCCAAAGGTAGTGGCTTTTATGGTCATGATGCCTTTGCTCGTAACCCTATCTATGTTCATGGGCCTATTGGGCGGTTATGGCATCAGCGCCATCACAAATGTTTTGCCCATATCGGAGTATCTATTGGGTATTCAGTACGCCTTCATACCATTCTATGTATGGTACTCATTTATCAAAACTGTGATTTTCGCCTTCGTGATTGCCAGCATGGCTTCCTACTATGGTTACTACGCACGTGGCGGCGCACTCGAAGTGGGTAAAGCCAGCACAAAGGCTGTTGTAAACAGTAGCATAGTCATTCTGCTCTTGGATGTTGTACTTACTAACCTCATGCTCAACTAACTATGATACAGGTAAAAGATGTCGTAAAGAGTTTTGATGGGAATGTAGTTCTGAACCACATTTCTGCCAACTTTGAAGACGGAAAAGTAAATATGATCATCGGTCAGTCTGGAAGTGGAAAGACCGTATTGATGAAATCAATGATTGGACTTCACCAAATCAATGGTGGAGAGATTATCTTTGACACCCGCAACGGACAGCAGAATCTGGCAGCCATGAGCGAGAAGGAGGTACGCATGTTGCACCGCGAAGTGGGTATGCTCTTTCAGGGTGCTGCCCTGTTTGACAGCATGACCGTACAGGAGAACGTGATGTATCCGCTGGAGATGTTCTCGCAGATGAGCAAAGAGGAGATGGTGGAGCGAGCACGATTCTGTCTAGAGCGCGTGAACATGCCAGAGAGGGCTTTTGGGTTGATGCCCAGCGAGATAAGTGGCGGTATGCAAAAGCGTGTGGCGATTGCGAGAGCGATAGCGTTGAATCCACGGTATCTGTTCTGCGATGAACCCAACTCGGGACTAGACCCGAAGACCAGTTTGGTGATTGACCAGTTGATACAAGACATTACGCAAGAATATGGCATTTGCACTATCGTGAATAGCCATGATATGAACTCCATTATGGAGATTGGCGACAACATTGTCTTCCTACGCAATGGCGTAAAAGAATGGCAAGGCAGCCGACATGAGATCTTTCAAGCAGAGAATGACGCCTTGAACGACTTTGTATTTGCGAGCGAATTGTTTAAGAAAGTGAAGAGCGCGGCGCGCTAGTTTAGAGATTATGAAGCGATTGATGTATATTTTGGCAATAAGTTGCAGCGTGTGGGCACTAGGTGCTATGGCGCAGCAACGACCAGCACGAGTGCCTGCATATCAAGGAGTTATAGAACGTGTACAACCCAATGGCGACACCATCTATTTGCGATTGCATGGTGATGAACATAATCACTGGATGACACTAGAAGACAACAAAACGCTCGTCAAGGAAAATAAACGAGGATATATCTGCTACGCCAAAAAGAAAAAAGATGGACGGATTGTAGCCACCTGCAAGAAAGTAAGACAAAAACAAAAAACAAAGAAATAAATACCCATACAAGATATGAAAAGACTAATTTATTTGATTGTATTATGCTCCCTCTCCCATGCCGCATGGGCAGTGCCTGCGCGAAAAGGCGCTATCCTCCAAACGCAACCAGACGGCACCCCACTGATAACCTATCAGCATGGAGATGAACATTTTCATTGGATAACCAACGAACAGGGCGATTGGATTAAACAGGACGAAAATGGAGTATATCAAATCACGACAGCCCTCTCTGCACAAGAGATGGCAAACAAACGAATGGCAGCACCTAGACGCGTGACACAAAGAGAAACACCCCTCAACATCGCTAAACGAGGACTAATCATCTTGGTGAATTTCAAAGATGTTGCCTATACCACATCCAAAGCCGAAATGGATAGCATGCTGACAGGCAAAAACTATACACGTGATTATTCTTATAAATATTTTAGTCAAACATATACTGTTCAATCCGAAGGCTCTGCTTGGAGATACTTTTACGACTCTTCCTACGGACAATATGACCCACAATTCGATGTTGTTGGACCTGTAACACTCAGCAATAACATGTCATATTATGGCGGCAATAACTCTATGGGGTCGGACAAGAATCCAGAACAAATGGTTTATGACGCCTGCAAAATGGTAGATGACAGCGTGGACTTTTCCCTATATGACAATGATAATGACGGAGTTATGGACTTCGTGTATATCATTTATGCTGGATACGGCGAGGCTGATGGCGGATCTACCAATACCATCTGGCCACATCAATACTATTTGTCATATTATCGTTACCTGAAACTAGATGGAACCGAGATTGACCGCTATGCATGTAGCAATGAGCTTGATTTTCGAACAAAAGCACATGCGGGTATTGGCACCTTCTGCCACGAGTTTAGCCACGTATTAGGACTGCCAGACCTTTATGAAACGACCAACGAAAAACCACATAAGACCTTGGGCGAGTGGTCTATACTGGATTATGGCCCCTACAGCAACGAAGGAAATACTCCTCCAGCCTATTCCGCATACGAACGATTCTTTATGGGATGGCTAACCCCTACACTCATCGTGGATTCCGCTAATATCACACTAAAAGAGTTGCAATCCACGAATACAGCATTACTCATCTCTGAAAATGATGAACATAATCTCATAGGCAATGACCCCGACACGACTTGCTTCTACATCTTAGAAAATCGGCAACAAGAAGGATGGGATGAATACCTACCAGGACATGGCTTGATGCTCACAAAAATTCGATATAGTTATAAAAAATGGACGGACAATACGGTGAATAACGCTCCAAAAAATATGGGAGTGGATTTAATAGAGGCGGATAGCATTGCACCTGAATATCCAAAAAATGGCTACCTCGGAAAACCAGGAGATCTCTTCCCAAAGGGGGCAACTGAATACCTAGGCATAGCTGAACATCCTATCGAAGGTATTGAGGAGCAAAATGGGGTGATCACTTTCAAATATAGAGGAGGAGTGACGGAAACCGATGTGGAAAATGTTGCGGATACAAGCCCAATCCTAGCCATCTACAATGTTTTAGGACAAAAACAAACAACCCTAGATATCACCCAATTGCCACATGGCACATATATCGTGGTTCGCGAAAAAGGTAGCCATACGATTGTACGCTAATCATACGTTTGTACTATATGAAGATTATTTCCTACAATTTGAATGGTATCCGCAGTGCCATCAGCAAAGGACTCTTTGATTGGCTTGCTCAGGAACAACCTGACGTCTTTTGCATTCAAGAAAGTAAAGCTCAACCCGAACAGATTGATGTAATGACCCTACAAGAATTAGGTTATCAAAGTTATATCCATTCCGCAGAAAAGAAAGGCTACTCTGGTGTAGCCATCTTCACACGTATCCAGCCCGATCGCGTTGTTATTGGCATGGGAAATCATAAGTACGATTGCCAAGGACGTGTCATTCGAGCAGACTACGGAGATATAACAGTAGTGTGCGTATATATTCCATCTGGCGAAGCAGAAGGCCCGAAATATGAATATAAGATGGACTTCTTGGAGGATTTCTTGGTGTGGATCAATGAACTACGAAAAGAGCGTCCAAATATTGTGGTATGCGGCGACTACAATATCGCACACAAGCCTATTGATATCAATCACCCCGAACGACAAAACGGCGTAAGTGGCTTTCTACCAGAAGAGCGCGCGTGGTTAGACCGTTGGGAGGCTAGTGGCATGGTGGACACCTTTCGCATGTTTGACTCAAGTCCTGAGAAATATAGTTGGTGGAGTTTTCGCGCAGCCTCCAGGGCAAGAAATGTAGGATGGCGCATTGACTATCATTGGGTGAGTGAACCACTGAAAGAACGAATTACCAATGCAAAAATATTAAACGAAGTAGTACATTCAGACCATTGTCCGGTTAGTTTAGATGTTATAGGTTAGAGATTAGAGGTTAAAGGCGAAAGGCAAGGATATGGATAGATTAAGAACAGAGCATTTATACAAGAAATACGGCAAACGTACCGTTGTAAATGATGTGAGTATTCACCTCGAACAAGGTGAGATCGTTGGTTTGCTCGGCCCCAATGGTGCTGGCAAAACGACTACATTCTACATGACCACAGGTTTGGTCAGCCCCAATGAGGGAAAAATATTCCTGAACAATTTAGATATCACCACCATGCCAGTGTATCGTCGTGCGAAATTAGGTATCGGATACCTGCCACAAGAGGCTAGCGTATTTCGCAAAATGACGGTTGAAGACAATATCCGCTCTGTGCTGGAGATGACTACATTCACCAAAGACTATCAAAAAGAGAAACTGGAACAACTCATCAAAGAATTTAACCTTGGTCATGTTCGCCATAATATCGGCGACCGTTTGTCTGGTGGCGAACGTAGGCGTACGGAGATTGCGCGTTGCCTGGCAATAGAGCCAAAATTTGTGATGCTTGATGAGCCGTTTGCAGGTGTGGACCCTATTGCAGTACAAGAGATTCAAGATGTGGTTTGGCGCCTAAAAGACAAGAATATTGGTATTCTCATTACCGACCACAACGTGGATGAAACATTAATGATTACCGATCGTGCATACCTCTTGTTCGAAGGCAAAATTCTTTTCCATGGAACACCAGAAGAATTGGCTGCAAACCCAATAGTGAGAAAGAATTATCTAGGTCGCGACTTCGAATTGAAAAAGAAAATTCGTGTTGAAGAGTAGATGGATATACATATTGGCGTTGATTCTGCTAGGCCAATCGTGTCAAAAAGATGTGGAGTTAAATTCTATCCGTTTGACGGAATCTGCCGCAATGCCTATCCCCGTAGCCTCCACCACATGCTTTGTACATGAGGATGATATCTATTTGTTTGGTGGCCGTGACAATCAAGGCATACACCATAATGATATATGGAAATACAATACTCTAGATCAGACATGGTGTAGAATGCCTGATACCCCATTAAAAGGACGAGTATCTGCCAGTGCATGTGTAGTGGGTGATTGCGCATATATCGGACTCGGATTCTCAGGTAAAGTGCAGCGAGATACTAGTTACTTATGTGATTTCTGGGAATACAATTTGATTACGTTGGAGTGGCGACGATTGGCTGATTTCCCGAGTAATACCACAGTCAAAAACTGCTTTTTTGCCACGGATACAACCATCTATGCTGTGTACGGCTTCAACCGAGTATTTACGCAAGATGTGTATAAATACAATATCCAACTAGATGCATGGGAAAAAGTATGTACGATGTGCACCTCTGGTGTACCACGCGCCATGGATGTTGTAGGTGCAACGTGCCAAAGTCGCTACTTTGTGGGAACAGGATTCAACCATGGCAGTCTGCGCTTTTGGGCAGAATGGATGCCAGAACAACAAATATGGATTGCGCGTAAGAGAATCTTAGGTGCAGGTCGCAATGCCGTAGCATGTTGCGCATCTGATAAATATATATACATTGCGTGTGGACGTCATTATGGAGATACGCTAACAACAGGATATTTCTACAATAGTATCCAGCGATATAGTCCAGAAACCGATGACTGGGAATATATCGGTAGTATGCCATACGAAGCTGAAAATATGGTGATGGCACATGTGAATGGTCGGATATTCGTAGGATTAGGCGAAACATCAGATGGTGTGATACAAGATAACTGGTATAAGATTGAAGACTAAACAATTCATAGTAACGTTGCTTTGTTTGTGCACCGTGGCCTCATATGCACAACAATGGAAATGGTGGCCTTTGGTCATCAATGAAACAATACCTTGTGCAGATACGATTCTATATCGTGCATATATTTCGGCATTAGGGTCCTCTGGCATAGAAGCACCTTTCTTGTTGCGAGCCAATCATAATGGCAATATTGCTCAAACACCATATAGCAGTAATCTGAGCGTAGGTCTCATTAAATCAGCTACTTGTCCTACTCGCTGGTGGGATTATGACTTTGGAATAGAATTAACTGGGCGATTAGAGAGCGAGCCTATAATTAATGGTAAAAGGACATCTTCAACTACCTTGACTGGCTATTTCGAGCAGTTGTATGCGCATGTGAGGTTGTATGTATTGGATTTAACTGCAGGTATTCAACCTTTAGTGTATGGTTCGCAATCAAGTAGGTTGAGCATGGGAGGCTTGTTGTTTTCTGGCAATGCGCATCCTATTCCCCGTCTTACAATAGGTATTGACAATTATATTGCTTTTCCAGGCGCATTTGGATATCTAGAAATAAAAGGAGGATTGACATATGGTTGGTTGGATGATAATAATGCATTTGTGGATGATATACAATTACATCACAAGTTTATTGGTGTACGAGCAGGAGGAAAATTACCAGTAAAACTCTCATACGAAATACACCATGCTGCACAATGGGGGGGGTATAAAAAACCTCTATCTGTTGGAGAGATTAAGGTTGATTATGGAAATTCTTTCTCTGATTTTTGGAATGTGTTTCTTTTTCGTTCTGGTGGTGTGAGCGTGAGTGATCAGCAGAATGCACAAGGTAATCACATCGGTTTCCAGGAACTAGCCCTCGCATATGACAGAAATGATTGGCATGTGAAAGTATATTGGCAATCTATTTTTGAAGATATGAGCGCAGCATTTATGGGCTTTGGAATGAACGTAGCCGATGGATTGTGGGGCGTGAATATAAAACAATCAAAATGGCCTTTTATTAATGAGTTTAACTATGAGTTTTTGAATACTACCAGCCAGTCAGGACCTCTTCATGATAAGGATGGATTAGTGTTTGCGGGACGTGATTCGTATTATCACAACTCTGCATATCCCGAAGGTTGGACATATTTCGGTTCTATCATAGGTAATCCTTATCTGCAGGTGGACAATAGCCGTGTGCGTGCCCATTTTGTGGGAGTAGGCGGTGATATCTATGGATATAAGTATCGTATAATTGGTTCGCACGTAAATAACTATGGCACATACCAGCATCCACGGGCTAGCACATCCACTGCCTTTTTATTAGAAGTTGCTCATTCGATAGAAAAAGCTTGGGGCATGGAGTTTACACTTGCTTTGTCATGCGATTTGGGCACACAATATGGGAACTCCTTTGGTTGTTATCTGAGAATATCCAAAACAGGAGTATTAACAAAATATTAGAATCAAGAGCTCGTAAAGGTAGCCAAAGGTCGCGAAACTAAGAAACTATGCAACAGAATAATTTACATATCATCATGCCAGTCAAAGACTCAATTGAGATGACGGAAAAAGCTGTCCGTGCGCTTGTGGCCAGTGGATATACTATGTGTATATATGATGATAACTCGCAGGCTGAAAATGCAAAACGTTTAGATGAGTTGGCAGAAGAATTGAATATAGGTGTAGTTCATATATCTGACTTGACTAATCATCCCTCCCCAAACTATCGATTTGTACTACAACGGGCGCGAAAACAAGCACTTGCAGAAAAAATGCATTTAGTGATAGTAGAGAGTGACGTGATAGTTGCAACAGATACATTGGATAAAATGTTGGCAGAAGTGGCAGATGGTGTAGGTATGGTAGCTGCAGTGACAGTGGATGAGCAAGGGAAGTATAATTTTCCGTATCACTACGTGCGTGGTTGGCGATATAGACTATATGGCAAGAAAACGATTGCTACTCATAAACGTTTCTCCTTTTGTTGTACACTATTAACAAATAAATTATTGCAACAAGCAGATTTTGATTTGCTTGACCCTACAAAAAATTGGTATGATGTGACTATTTCGCATTGGTCAGTACAGTTGGGGTTGCGTAACTTATTGATGTTAGGCAACATGGTGGTACATTTTCCGCACGCATCCCGTCCATGGAAACGACTGAAATATACGAATCCTCTACTTTATTACTGGCGTAAATTCACTCAGAAATTGGATAGAATATGAAGCCATTTAAGATATATAGTTTGCTATTGGTTAAGAACGAGGCAGATGTTATTCGCGAGTCGCTTTTGGCTGCAATACAATGGAGTGACAAAGTGATTGTAATGGATAACGGTAGCCAAGATGGTACGTGGGAAATCGTACAAGAACTAGCCCTACAGCACCCTCGTATTGTGGCGTTTATGCAATATTCGGGTGGTTTCCATATAGGATTACGTGCGAAAGCTTTCCGTGCTTTTCGCCACGAAATGACATGTCATGACTGGTGGTGTGTACGGCTAGATGCCGACGAGTTTTTTAGTGAAAATCCTCGTGAGTTCTTAGCACAAGTTCCTAAAAAGTATAGTACAGTTAAGAAACTGAGTACAGATTATGTTTTGACTAAAGAAGATATTCAAAACCACCACTTTGTAGGTGATTTTGCAAAAGATCGTCACTACATCACACATTGTCTGCCAGAAAAGCGTAAAGAACGTCGATTCATGCGGCATAATGCTTGTCTGTTGTGGTTAGAAAGATGGCGGTATCCTCATCCTATGGGGCGTACTGCTCATGAATGTATCGCGGTGGATCACTACCAATATCGCAGTCCACAACAAATGGAGAAACGATTCCGCACACGACAACAAGCTAAACGAGATGGCTGTGGTTCTTTTTTACATGAGAATGGTGCGGATTGGACGGATTATTTGTGGACTAACCAACAGCTGGAACAACAGACACGATTAATACAAGATCTGCCAGCAATCTTTGCGGAATCAACGGATGTACTATACCAAAAACGCAACACAATTAAACGCGTTTTAGAGGATTTTGTAGTGAAGTCCTTTGCTGTTCCTTCATTATTTAAAAGATTGATTTATAGTATTTTTACTAGTAAGGCACGGCGGTCATTTATTTATGCACAACGTTTGGGTAACTTGACCCCAAAGCCAGTAACCTATATCGAAACGCGCAAGGGGGGCTTACTATACGAGAGTTATTATGTCAGCCGTCTATCTCCCTGCAGGCATATACTAAAGGAAGTAATAAAAGATGTAAATTTTTCAAATAGGGATCAAATTTTTGTTGCATTTGGTCGTTTTACGGCTCGCTTGCACGAACAGGGAATGTTACATGCAGATTACTCAATGGGGAATATTCTCTTTGAGCCAACGAAACAAGGGGCAGAATTTCAGTTAGTAGATTTGAATCGTATGCGGTTTGGACAACGCATCAATTGTCGCAGGGGGTGCCGCAACTTCGAACGCATAGATACGGATTCGCATGCATTATCCGTGATAGCACGGGCATATGCACAGGCGCGAGGATATAATGAAGAAGAGTGTGTAAGCCTTGTCTTGAAAATGAGGTGGAGAAAACACAAGAAATAAAATATTTTGCTATAGAACTATTAAAAGGAATGATTATGCAGAATAGATATCTACAAATAGTGGAAAAGATTAACTACTATCTTTTTGTGGTTGCAATATGTATGTTGCCATTTCCAACACGTATCTCATTGTACGCATGGGAGTTGTGGCTTTTTAGTTGGTTGCTTGAGGGACGTTTCCTACGCAAAGAAAACCTGCAATGGCATAAGGGAATAATGCCGATTATCCTGTGTGTAGTTTGGGTATTATGGGAACTGATTTCATGTACGTGGGCAATCAATAAGACAGATGCTTTCAATATGATTGTGCGCCATTTGTCGTTTGTGATGATTTTGCCAGTAGCAGTATGGGGAGTGAATGAGCAATATGATTTATGGAAAGCTGCTAAATATTTTGTAATCAGTAGTATCGCTTCGGTATTTATCTATTGTGCTTACTTATATATTATCCAGCAATGGGGCTATCTATATGAGTTCCACCATTTGCCTGAGGGTGTGTTATCACTAGAGTATTTTGGTAATAACATATCTTTAACTAAGCACCGATTGTATTATGGTACTGTGTTGAATTTAGCCATTGTGGCATTGCTGCAAATCCGTATCCCATTGCTATCCATAAATCGGGAGAATAGTATAAGTACCATATTTTTCTTCCTCAAATTAGTCATTTTGGTAATAGGAATAATATTGAGTGCATCTCGCGCAAATATGCTTACATTATTGGTAATCAGCGCGGTAGCTATTATTCAACCATTACGAGGCAAAATCCGGGCATTAGTAGCATCGTTGGTAGGCATCATGGTCATAACTATGTGTGCTTTGCTATTCACCTTGCACCCACGTTTTGAAAAATTGCAAATTGAACATCTCACAGAGCGTGAAAGTTATTCCATTGCAGAAGTAGAGCCTCGTATTAATATTTGGTATAGTGCGTTACAAACACCAACTGATTATTTATGGCATGGGGTAGGTGCCGGAGGAAACTCTGAATATCTAAATCCTATTTATAGTGCATTCAATTGGAAGCACTTTGAAGAACGTCAATTTAATACCCATAATCAGTACTTAGGCGTACTGATAGATTTGGGCATGTTTGCAGCTGTATTTTTCTTGCTGGCATGGTTACTATTCCCAATCTGGTACAAAGGCAGGGTACGACAATTTGCCATATTGGTTGTACTAGTCATAGGGCTAAACATGTTGACAGAAAATATGCTAGATCGTATTGATGGCGTAATTATTACGTGTGTAACACTAGTAACTATCTCCCTTCTTTCCCGAGCCCAACGCGCAAAGTGAACATCATTCCGCGAGGGATATTCAACACCATTGCGCGACGCGCCCGACCCATATCCTCATCGAAATTAAACTCAAAGAGTTCGGTTCCGAAGTCATAAATATTGTAGCACATTACCTCGGCTTCTAAAGGCACTTGGCGAACATGTCCTCTATATCGGAGGCGAACATCGATGTTAAAGAAGGCATCTTTGCGTTTACCAAAGTGATATGCAGATAAGTTAATTCCCTTAGTATCTGCATTATACACAGCTAATTGTGTATTTCCTTTATTATCGGTATATGCCAAAGTACGGAAGTTAGTAATAGGTGTTCCGTCCTTGAACTTACCATTCAGATGGATAGCCCAATTGGGAGTAATGTTATAGCCCAGTTGAATACGCGCAATAAACGAACGATCTTGGTCCAATCGTCCCGATGCGCGATAAGATCCCTCTGTATTCTTCTCGTTGAGATAGGTGTTGGGATTGGCAGTAGATTCCGACAATATGCCAATATTGTTGCTCTGCACGCCATTGCCCATTGCCGACAAACCGCTCATCAAATACGATTGCCAACTAAAACTGAAGAATACTTTTTTCCCGTTGTATGCGTATTTTACCACATTGGAGAGATACAATGGTTTGTTAGTAAAGAAGTTATTGCCCAACAAATCCTTATTTTCATATCCTACTACGTAGTGCTTTTCTCTAGGATTCTCAAAGAAAATAGGATTAGTAGCCGTCCATGTCTCACCTTTGTCTGTCAATGTGGTAGTATGCTCTTGGTAGAATCCGTATACCTCAACTGGTTGGTCGTAGTAGGTCATCCACAAATCGTAATACAATCGCATACTTTGCAATAGACTAATCTCATGTCGTCCAATCGTGAATTTGAAAGGTAGGTCCAATATTATATACGATGGCTGGCGTAGATATTTTTCGAATTGATGATATTTGCCGCCAGTAGTAGTTGCTAACTCGCCCGTAGCTGTGTAATATGCCTTAGCGGACATATAGTCATCCGACATATATCGAATATCGTCAAAGGTATAGGTTCCACGATGTTTACTCAGCGAAATAGTCATCTCAAACCAATCCTTTGGTTTCATATAAATAGCTGCCTTCGCGAGCCAATTGGGTGAAACAATACTTTTCCCTCCGCTGAGCAACATGCCATCCAATGAGATGCCCAATAATCCCTGCACTTGCAACCATGGTTTAAGCCATTTCTTTGCTTCCACCGTTACTGTGTTTTCTAAGAGGCCGCTGGTAAAAGAATGTGACTCCCATTGATAGGTATATAGTGAGGTCGGTAGTGAATCGTTGTAGCGTTGATAGTAGGTGGATGTACTCCACTCTTCTGCCGAAGGCGACCAATGTAGCAGCGAGTTGTAGGCATCTAATTGCAACTTCAGCCAAGGCAGAATATCATATTCGTAGTTTACTGCCCAATTCAACTCATTCAATTGACCATCAGCATAATAGGGTTCAAATCCCTCTCCGTCTTGGTCAATTAGATTGCGCGCAAACGAAGCATCTTGTTTGGCTATATCCGATAATGCCCATGTGAGACCCGTAGTTAAACGATGGCGTTTGTTATAAGTTTTCTTGCCATAAACCGACAAACTATATGCTTCTAATTTTGCTACCTCATTTTCGTTATATACAAACTCTGAGCCCCAATCTTCGCGCGCGTTTGCGCTAAACAAATAATACAGATGATCGAATGCAGGATTCGCTTTCATGGGCAACTCACCATCCAATTGCACTTGGTAAAAACCTGCATCGTACATGCCTGCTGTACCTTTTTGGTCGAAATATACCACACTGCGTTGTCCCATATTGGCATACAGGTGTTGGTAATAGGTCTTGCCCAAAGCAGGGATACCATAGCCAACTTCCAATTCGCCTGCTCCGCGCATAAACGCACGACGACTCAGGTCATTGCCTGGCATATTGCGTTCAGATGCCGATTTGTGGAAAAGGTTAATCAGTTGTTTAGTACCCCACGACACCTCATTCCCCACGCGACCAAGGTTATAAACCAACTGTGCCAGATTGCGTCGTGTGCTATCTGGCCAAAGCGACATGCTGCCACGATGATAATCCACTGCTACACTGTGGTCATTCATATCGGCATGATACAAGGTATTACCCACTTGAAAACGACTATCTATGCGAAAACCGTTGAGATAATACTTGTTCCACTTGTATGGATTGCCTGCGATGGAGAATAGCTTTTGGTCGGGCATATTCCACTCACCCGTTGTTTCTGCTTCGTAAAAAATGTTGTCGGAGCCATTATCTAAATAGTGTACCAAATCGTTGGTTACATACCACTCGCGAAAAAACTCGCTACTCACGCTGTCTACTCCAAAAGATGGAAAAACCTCAGCACGCACCAGCGCACTGAGGCATATACTCATTACCAATAAAATAGTTTTTTTCATAATCTAATATCTAACTTCTAACAGCCGAAGGCGGTCTAACTTCTCTCAGCGCAGCGGTCTATCCAAACAAATTCTTAAAGAAATTCTTCTTATCGCTGCTACCAGGACGAACATTCTCGCTCTTTTGCAGTTGCTCAATCATCTTCTTCTCGTCCTTATTGAGGTGCTCTGGGATATACACACCCACGTTGATGAGCATATCGCCAGTACCGTATTGGCGGGCATATTGGTCTATCATTGGCAGACCTTTGCCTCTCATTCTCAGCACCTTACCAGGTTGTGTACCAGGGGTGATGGTAATCTTCGCCTCGCCTTGCAAGGTTGGTATCTGCACTTGTCCGCCTAAGATAGCGGTAGGCATATCCAGCAACAAGTTATACACCAAGTCGCTACCATCACGCAAGAAATCCTTATGCTCTTCTTCCTCAATCAGTACCAGCAAATCGCCATTCACGCCGCCATGAGGAGCCGCATTGCCTTTGCCATGCACTGGAATCTGCATACCACCAGCCACACCAGCAGGGATATGAATCTCAATAATTTCCTCCTCACGTACTACGCCATTACCTTGGCAATGTGTACACTTGTTTTTGATGATTTTACCCTCGCCATGACAGGTAGGACACTCATTTTGCACCTGCATCATACCAAAGATACTGCGTTGCGCACTCACCACACGTCCCGAACCTTTACATGTTGGACATGTCTCCACGTTGCCGTCCGCGCTGCCTGTGCCGTTGCAACTCTTGCAGTTCACGAGTTTCTTTACCTTTATTTTTTTGTCCACACCTGTGGCAATCTCTTCCAAGGTTACTTTCACGCGCACACGCAAGTCGCTACCCTTACGCACACGCTGACCGCCGCCACGACTACCGCCGCCGAAGAAACTGGAGAATCCTCCGCCACCCATGCCCCATGATTCGAATAGGTCACCGAATTGCGAGAAAATATCTTCCATGTTCATGCCGCCGCCACCAAAGCCAGCACCACCCATACCAGCATGACCGAACTGGTCATAACGTTGGCGTTTCTGCGGGTCAGAAAGCACCTCATATGCCTCGGCTGCCTCTTTGAATTTCTCCTCAGCTGCCTTGTCCCCTGGATTTTTGTCAGGGTGATATTGCACCGCTTTCTTGCGGTATGCTTTTTTTATCTCATCAGCACTGGCGTTCTTCTCCACGCCCAGCACTTCATAATAATCTCTTTTCTCTGCCATAATCTTATTCTCCTACGACTACTTTCGCAAAGCGAATCACTTTTTCGCCCAAGGTGTATCCTTTTTGTGTGCAGTCGATTACTTTACCTTTTTTGTCTTCGCCTGCTGCAAAAGTGGTGATTGCCTCGTGCAAATCGGTATTGAAATCTGCATCGGTTGTATCAATCACTTTCACGTCGTTTGCCGCTAAGAAACCGATGAACTTGTTGTAAATCAAATCAATACCTTGACGCACGGCCTCGATATCATCGGTCTTTGCCATCGCATCTTTGGCGCGTTCAAAGTCATCCACAAGGGGCAGCATATCTTTGAAGATACGCTCACCAGCGGTGGTCATCAATTCCAGTTTTTCTTTGTTGGTACGACGACGGAAGTTGTCAAACTCTGCCATTTGTCTCAGTTTCAGGTCTTCCAGCTCTGCCACTCGTGCCTCTAGTTCTGCCACTTTGGCTTGCAGTATTTCTGATTCTGATGCTTCTTTTGCTGGATTTGTCTCCACGTTTTCTGGTTGAGTAGCTACGTTAGCATTCTCTTTTTGCACCTGATTATCAACAGATTGCTCTACTTTCTTTTTATCTTTATTCTTTGCCATAATCTAAATTTATTACTTTGTGATAGTTCATTTCAAAATTCGTGCCATTGTCTCTATTTCTGCCATTATGGCAGATTTTGCCGTAATCATTTTTAATATACATTGCAGTGTTGCTTCTTCGCGTATGAATATCTAACGATTAATTGCTGAGAAAGCTCGGCAAAGATAGTGCAACTAATCAAGAAGAACTTGTTAGCGGAATTTAAAAGTGGTCCTTTCTAAAAAAAAATTGTATCATTTCATCGGAATATAGCATAAATTCTTGTATATACGAAAAAAAAGTAGTAACTTTGCAAGCTGAAATACTATTGTTGAGAATTATATTAAGGTTACTAGTATGCAAATTAATATTCCTACCGAACGCATAGCGAATGCGGGTTCGCAAGTAAAAAATAGAATAACTACTGGAGTACAGCAATTTAAGGGAATTCCTAAGTGGAGTATATACTTACTAATTGGCATCGCTGTTCTACTGATTGGACTCATTGTCTTCCTCTGTTGGCCCAAGCCCGAAGCACCTGTGTATCCGACTGTCGAAGCAGAACCAGTTGTGCTACAGAATGTGGAAGTGTATGGCGAATATACGGGTAAGATTCGTGCAAAGCAGTATGTAGAGGTACGCGCACGCGTAGAGGGATACCTTGAGCGTATGCACTTTGCAGAAGGTGGATATGTGAAGAAAAACGATATTCTCTTCACTATTGACCCTAAACTCTACCGTGCTCGCGTGGAGAAAGCGAAGGCTCAACTCAATAAGGATCAAGCTAATGCACAAAAAGCTGAGCGTAACTTAGCGCGTATCCAACCTCTGTATGAACAGAATGCAGCTAGCAAACTTGACCTTGATAATGCTATTGCTGCATACGAGAGCGCAAAAGCCGAAGTCATCATGAGCGAAGCCGATTTAGTACAAGCTGAGATTGCGCTTAGTTATACCACTGTACGTTCGCCTATCTCGGGCTTTATCAGTGAGAGTAGTGCCGACATCGGTACACTGGTTGGTCCTGGCGGCAAATCGCTCTTGGCGACTATCGTGAATAGCGACACCGTGCAAGTAAATTTCAGTATGACAGGTCTGGACTATTTGCGCAGCAAGGAGCGTAATGTAAATCTCGGACAGAAAATAGAAGAGCGTAACTGGAATCCGTATATCACTATCACTCTGGCAGATAACACCGAATACCCCTTTATTGGTATCGTAGATTTTGCGGATCCACAGGTAGATCCCAACACGGGAACTTTCTCCGTACGTGCGCAGATGCCCAACCCCAATCATATCCTTCTGCCTGGTCAGCTTACTCGCGTAAGACTGCTATTGGATGTGCGCGAAGACGCTATCGTAGTTCCCACAAAGGCCCTGGTTATAGAGAAGGGCGGTGCGTATGTCTTTGTAGTTCGTCAAGATAATATCGTGGAGAAGCGTTTTATTGAACTTGGCCCAGAAATTCCGAACAAAGTGGTGGTAGAGCGCGGATTAGGTAGAGATGAGATGATTATCGTGGAGGGGTTCCACAAACTCTCACATGGTATGCAAGTTAATATCGTAAACAAGACTACAGATGAAGAGTGATTTTTTTATAGATAGACCGATATTCTCTACTGTCATCTCCATCATCATCGTGCTGGTGGGATGTATTGGTTTGGCATTATTGCCTATTGACCAATACCCTAATATAGTCCCTCCTGTGGTGAAAGTGTCGGCATCATACCCTGGCGCAGGTGCAGAAACAGTATCGCAAGCTGTAGCTACACCTATTGAACAGGTGTTGAATGGTACACCAGGTATGTTGTATATGGAATCTCGCAGTTCGAACAATGGAACATTCTCCGCCACGTTGACTTTTGACATTGACACCGATGCTGACTTAGCAGCAGTGGAGGTGCAAAATCGGGTGAAGGATGCCGAAGCCCGCCTACCGCAAGAGGTGGTGCAAAATGGTATTTCCATTGACAAGCAAGCATCAAGCAAACTGATGACTATCACGCTCAAGTCCAACGACCCCAAGTTTGATGAGATATACTTGAGCAACTACGCTACGCTGAATGTGCTGGATGCGCTGCGCCGTGTGAATGGTGTGGGGCAAGTGTCTAATATAGGTAGTCGCTACTACGCCATGCAAATCAAAGTTCGTCCTGAGAGTTTGGCAGCTATGGGATTGACAGTGCAGGATGTGACCAATGCCATCAAGGAGCAGAACCGCGAGTCGGCAGCAGGTGTAATGGGACAGCAACCGATGGAGGGGATTGATATCACTATCCCTATTGTAGCCCGCGGACGATTATCGAACATTAACGAGTTTGAGGACATTGTTATCAAAGCCAATAGCGATGGTTCAATTCTGCGTCTGCGCGATGTGGCAGATGTAGCATTAGAGGCACAATCGTACACCACAGAGAGTGGTATCAATGGTGAAAACGCTGCTGTGCTTGAAATCAAGATGTTGCCAGGCATGAATGCCATGCAGGTATCCAAACAAGTTAAGAAAACCATGAAGGAAATCAGCAAACGTTTTCCTCAAGGTATCACATACGACATTCCATTTGACATGACTGATTATATCTCGCAGTCCATCAACGAGGTATATAAGACGCTTTTCGAAGCATTATTGTTAGTCATTTTGGTAGTATTCCTCTCACTACAAAGTTGGCGTGCTACATTGATTCCCGCTATCGCCGTGCCTATCTCGCTGATAGGTACTTTCGGCGTAATGTTGGCTTTCGGGTTCACACTCAACACGCTGACGCTCTTGGGATTAGTGCTGGCTATCGGCACAGTGGTGGATGACGCTATCGTAGTGGTGGAGAGTGTGGATATGTTGATGCGAACCGAGCATCTCACCCCTTATGAAGCCACCAAGAAAGCGATGCGCAATATCGGTGGGGCACTGATAGCCACTTCGCTAGTGCTCTGCGCCGTCTTTGTGCCTGTGAGTTTCTTATCGGGCATATCAGGTATGCTCTATCGTCAGTTTACCATTACCATTGCAGTGTCTGTGATTATCTCCACAGTGGTGGCGCTAACATTAAGCCCTGTTATGTGCTCCAAATTCTTGCGCCCTGCACATTTAGAAACCCCAAAGAATGCACTCTTCCGTGCTATCAACCGCTGGTTGGACAAAGGTAATGTGGTGTATGGTAATATGATACGCCGTGCCGTAGCACACCCCAAACGTATCTTCAGCGGCTATATTGTCAGCATAGTGCTTATCTTTGTGATGATGCGGTTTATTCCACAGAGTTTCATTCCGAGCGAAGATCAGGGCTATTTCACAGTAGAGTTGGAGTTACCAGAAGGCGCATCGCTGGAGCGTACTCGTGAAGTGACTAATCGCGCGATGGAGTACCTAATGACTCTACCCGATGTGGAGCATGTGCTAAATGTGACGGGTAGCAGTCCTCGATTAGGTACCAGCCAGTCGCATAGCCAACTCACTGTCATCATGCACCCATGGGACGAGCGCAAGGAGAAAGACCTGAGTCAGACGATGGAAATTGTACGCGAGCACTTAAGCCAATATCCAGAGGCAAAAGTTTATCTCAACTCTCCACCTGTAATCCCTGGACTAGGATCATCGGGCGGCTTTGAGATGGCTATTGAGGCCAAAGGAAATATGACTTATGATGACTTGCAAGCAGCCACCGATACTCTACTACACTATGCTTCGCAACGCAAAGAGTTGGCGCGTGTATCTTCCTCAATGCAGGATGAGATACCTCAACTCTATATCAATGTGGATCGTGATATGGCGAAACTTATGGGTGTATCTGTAGCAGATATCTTCACCACGATGAAGACCTACACGGGCTCTGTATATGTCAATGATTTCAACCTTTTCAATCGTGTCTATCGCGTCTATCTGCAAGCCGATGAGCGCTATCGTGCACACCGCAATAATATGAACCTCTACTTCGTGAAGGGCAATGGTGGACAAATGATACCTATTACTTCGCTCGGCACGACCACCTATACTACAGGTCCTGGTACTATCAAACGCTTCAATATGTACTATGCCGCTTCAATCACTGGCGAAGCCGCCAATGGCTATAGTTCGGGACAGGCGATGGATGTGCTGGAGGAGATTGTACGCGAACGATTACCACAAGAGGCAGGTGTGGAATGGAGTGGATTCTCTTTCCAAGAGAAGCAACAGAGCGGACAAACAGGTATAGTCATCCTGTTAGCATTTCTCTTTGTCTTCCTTTTCTTAGCAGCTCAATACGAGAGTTGGTCTGTGCCATTGGCTGTACTGCTATCATTGCCTATTGCTTGTTTGGGTGCTTTCGTAGGTATAGCCATTTGCGGAATAGAGAATAATATTTATTTCCAAATAGGATTAGTGATGCTCATTGGTTTGGCGGCTAAAAATGCTATTCTTATCGTAGAATTTGCACAGGAGCAAGTGCAGAATGGCGTGGAGGTAGTACAAGCAGCCATACACGCTGCTACCCTACGATTCCGCCCTATCGTGATGACCTCGCTGACCTTTATATTAGGCATGCTACCGCTAGTATGGGCTACAGGTCCTGGCTCTGCCAGCCGTCAGAGTATCGGTATCGGTGTATTCTTCGGCATGTTGGTGGCTAGCACAGTTGGAATAGTATTAGTGCCTTTCTTCTTCGTTTGTATTCACAAGTTGAAAGAGTACCTCAAAAATAGGAGAAAGAAAAAATGAGACCTACCACACTATATCACACAGCAAACCGCTATGTCATTCTATCTATTCTTGTAGTATTCAGTATGGCAAGTTGCTCCTTGCATAAGCATTGCGTAGATCCTCAAGTCACCTTACCAGAGCAGATTATTGATACTATCGCATCAGACTCGATGTCGCTGGCAGACTTGCATTGGTCAGAAATATTTGCTGATACCCTTTTGCAGTCATTGGTACAACAAACACTGACTTACAATAAAGACCTGCTTGCTGCAGCCGCACGCATGCAGGAGTTAGAGAAACTTCATCGCGTGGACAAAGCTGATTTCTTCCCATCGCTGAACGCGGAAGCGCATATAGACTACGAAACCACCCGTCACACCACTTCTACCCCTGCCAACGACCTTGAGGTAGCTGCCGTAGGAACGCTCTCTTGGGAGGTAGATTTCTTCGGTAGAGTACGTTGGGCCAATCGCGAAGCCCTGGCTAAATACTTGGCAAGTGTAGAAGGCCAACGCGCTTTGCAGATGACATTAGTGGCAGAAGTAGTAACTGCATATGTGGAACTGATGGCACTTGACAATGAGCTACGTATCATCACGCGCACAGTAGAAACACGTAAGGAAGACCGCGACAAAGCCAAACTGCGTTTTGAAGGAGGACTCACCTCCGAAATACCTTACCAACAGGCAGAGGTGGAGTATGCCAGTACCGCTGCGCTTATCCCTGACCTACAACGCAAAATAGAGAGCAAAGAGAACCATATTGCTTTGCTTACAGGACAAATGCCTATGGCTATTGAACGATCTGATATACGTACCTATCAAAAGAATCAAGTAGAATTGGCTGTCGGTTTCCCGTCCGATCTGCTCAAACGCCGACCCGACATGCGTGCTGAAGAACAAAATCTCAAAGCAGCAATGGCTCGTGCGGGAATAGCGTGGGCAGATAGATTTCCACGCTTTACGATAAACCTACAAGGTGGTTTGGAGAACGATGCTTTTAGAGGGTTCTTAGCTGCTCCATGGACATATATGATTGGTGAACTAACCTCGCCTATCTTCTCTTTTGGCAAACGCAAAGCTCGCTACAACGCAGCCGTTAAGGCATACGATGCTCAACGCTATCAGTATGAGAAAAAAGTACTACAGTGTTTCCAAGAAGTGAATAATGCTGTGGTGGGGTATTCATCTGCTAGTGAGAAAGTAGTACTCATGCAGAACTTGCACGATGCAGCACTGAAGTATGTAGAATTAGCTAACTTCCAGCACATCAATGGCCATATCAGTTATATGGATGTCCTAGACGCACAACGTAGTTATTTGAATGCAGAGATTGATCTCTCCAATGCCATCCGAGATGAGTACATTGCCATGATCACGCTCTACAAATCTCTCGGCGGCGGTTGGACGGAGTAACTGTTTTTCTACAATATTTCCGTCACTTAGATAGCTTTAGGCAACAATCGCAAAAAAATAGCACTTATTCTAGCCTAAATCAAAAATAATCCATACCTCAGACGGTAAGAATACACAAGTAGTATCAGAAGAGAACTATTTCACCTTATTTCATTATTTCACCCTAACACGCAACTCTTCTCTCTATGACATGACATAATGGCAGTTACATGGCGTAGTTGTGCGAAAAAACGCCAAAATGCTGAGTATTCAGCACCACTATATTATTAGGCACGAAAATTGTATATCTCAAAAAAAGTAGTACCTTTGCAACGAAATTACAAACAAGATTATTAATATGTACAGCGAAAAAATACGATATATCGGTTGCGATGATGCGACATTGGATTTATTTGAAAGTCAATATCCCCTCTCAGAGGGTATGTGCTACAATAGTTACCTGCTTTGTGGCGAGAAAACAGCCGTGATGGATAGTGTGGATGCCAGAAAAACAGATGAGTGGCTGCAAAAACTGCAAGCCGAAAGCACAAAACTTCAAACCAACATTGACTACCTGATTGTGCAACACATGGAACCCGATCACAGCGGGTCAATAGGTGCATTCCTAGAGCAGTACCCCAATACCATCGTAGTAGGTAGCAAAGCAGCATTGCAGTTTATGGAGCAATTCGGTTATAAGCCACAACACACACTACTGGTTAAAGCAGGCGATACCCTTGACTTGGGCGGATTGAGATTGCAGTTCATCGCAGCACCAATGGTGCATTGGCCCGAAGTGACGATGAGCTATTGCCCCGAAGAGAAAACACTCTTCTCAGCAGATGCGTTTGGCTCGTTTGGCGTGCACAATGCACATCCCGATAATTGGACCGACGAAGCCCGCCGCTACTACACAAATATCTGTGGTAAGTATGGTATGCCCGTAAGTATGGTACTGAGCAAGATACAGTTGCTAGATATCCAAACCATCGCACCGCTGCATGGCTGCTCGCTTGATGGCGAGCAATTAGCAGAAGCTATGCGACTATACGCCACATGGAGTAGTTATGGCGTGGAGAGCGAGGGCGTGGAGAGCGAGGGCGTGCTGGTTGCACATGCTTCGATACATGGCAACACCGCCAAAGTGGCGCACCGCGTAGCAGAATCCCTACGCGCTAAAGGTATGGAAGTGCAAGAAATAGACCTATGCCGAAGCGACATATCAGAGGCAGTAAGCCAAGCATTCCGATATGGGAAGATGATATTATGCGCATCCAGTTATGATTCGGGCGTCTTCCCACCCATGCATATTTTCCTATACAAACTGGGCATCAAAGGCTATCAGTCACGCTGCGTGGCATTGATTGAGAACGGTACATGGGCGCCTACTGCAGGCAAAACCATGCGTGGCATGTTGGAAACAATGAAAAACATCACAATCGTAGAGCCCATGCTCACCATCCGCAGCGCGTGGAAAGAGGAATACGAGGAGCAATTGCAGACCTTAATGAAAAGTATTTCTTTATAAAATCTTCATCACCTCAGAAAGAGAGTGAACGAGATAAGTAGCAGACTGACCTTCGGGGAGTGCAGCTTGGGATTGACGAACCCAAATCTGGTCAATGCCAGCATTGATTGCCCCTTGAATATCGGAGTTCCATGAGTCGCCTATCATGACAGCTTCTGATGGCGATACATTATTCAGGCGGAGTGCCTCCTCATAGATCCGCGGATTAGGCTTCTGACAACCAACCTCCTCGCTCAGCACAATATGTGCAAAGCAATCGCGGAGTCCACTCTTGTCAAACTTTTCGTACTGCACTTCTACAAAGCCATTGGTCACTACCGTCAGTGGATACTTCTTTGCCAAATAACGCACCAACTCCTCTGCCTCAGGCAATAACGAGAAATATTTCGTTGTCAAATACAAAAAGTCCTCGCTCATTTGCTCTGCAAGAACTGTTAATTCTTGAATTGAGAAGTTTGAATGTTGCGTTTTACTGCCATGCAGCACCGGATACAAGAAACGGTCTATACGCAAAAAGACTTTTGTAATTTTATCTTCGCCGTAGCGTTGCCACAATTCAAGATTATGCGGTTTGTAGAGCGATACAAACTCTTCGTGCGATGCAAAATAGTCACATAGGTTGTACTTGTCGTACATCTCTTGGAGTGCTCGTTTGGCAGCACCCACAAAATCACCGATTGTATCATCCCAATCAATCAATATGGCTTTGTATTGTTTCATATTATCATAATTTGCCTACAAAGGTGTAGTGTTTTTCTAATCTGCAGGGTTAGGTGCTGAAAATCAGCAGGGGGTTGCTTAGTGCAATCCCCTGTTGTTGTTTTATATCTCGATAAAGCGATTATACCTCGGGGGAGATTAGTCTTCATCTTGTTTGTACCACGATGCGTACATGGAGTAGTTGTGCGCAATCTTACGGTTGATCTCGTTGGTTTGCTCTGGATCGGCTTTCTTGATAAACTTAGCAGGTACGCCTCCCCACACTTCGTAGGGGCCAATCTGTGTATTCTTCAACACCAACGAACCTGCAGCAACAATAGCTCCTTCACCCACCACTACACCGTCTAACAAAGTAGAACCCATACCAATGAGCGCATAGGCATGGACATCAGCCCCATGAATAGTCACATTATGTCCTACCGAAACATAGTCGCCAATGGTGATAGTACTTTTCTCGTAAAGTGTGTGTAGCACAGAACCGTCCTGGATATTCACATGGTTGCCAATCTTAATCCAATTGACATCGCCACGCAATACCGCATTAAACCAAATGGAGCAGCCATCGCCGATGATGGTATCACCCACGATGGTTGCATTCTCTGCCAAAAAGCAGTCCTTACCTATTTGCGGAGTAAATCCGCGTACAGGAACGATAAGAGCCATAATTAGCGTGCTGCGATGATTGCGCAGAAGTCAGCAGCCTTCAAGCTTGCACCACCGATAAGACCACCATCAACATCTGGGTTAGCGAAGAGCTCAGCAGCGTTCTTAGCGTTGCAGCTACCACCATAGAGGATAGTGCAGTCGTCAGCCACTTGCTCACCATATTTCTCTGCCACTAGTCCACGGATATAAGCGTGAATCTCTTGTGCTTGCTCTGGAGTAGCGGTGAGACCTGTACCGATTGCCCATACTGGCTCGTATGCCAAAACGATTTTGCCAAAGTCCTCAGCACTGAGGTGGAATACACTGCCTTCCAATTGTGCTTTTACGACTTCGTTTTGCTTGCCTGCCTCGCGCTCCTCTTTCACCTCACCAATGCAGAAGATAGGACGGAGGTTGTTAGCGAGAGCCAACTCCACTTTGTCCTTCAAGATCTCGTAGGTCTCAGCGTAATAAGCACGACGCTCAGAGTGACCTAGGATGCAGTACTCCGCGCCAGTAGAAGCAACCATAGCTGCGCTCACTTCGCCAGTGTATGCACCTTTCTCTTTGTCCGCGCAGTTCTCTGCAGCTACAGCGATTGGGCTTTCTTGCAAAAGTTCAGACACAGCAGACAAATGAATGAAAGGAGTGCCGATAACAACAGCACATGATGGGTTAGATACTTGATTTTTCAACTCGGTAGCCAATGCTACACCTTCTTGCAGGGTCATGTTCATTTTCCAGTTGCCTGCAACCATTTTTGTTCTCATAAATTGTAATTAATATTTAATAGTTAATAATTAATATCTCTTGTAAGGTCGTTAAGGTCCTTAAAGTCTTTAAAGTCTATAAGGTCTTTAAGGTCTATTGCGAAGGTTATACTTATCGATGACGGTGCCGTTTTGGAGCACGATGGCACCTGGGTTAGCACGAACAATCGTCTTAAGCGTTACGGGGTCACAAGTGCATATACAATCACTCAACGCAGGATACTCCAGACTGAAATTGATAATATCATCTGTACCCGATCCTGTGAGGATGTAGAAAGCCCCCTCCAACTCCCCCTCAAGAGGGAGAGTATCAGACGATGAGGCGAAAGGCGAGAGGCTAGAGGCAAGGACTTCCAGCTTCGCCATTTGCTTTTTGTCGGCTTTCTTAAGGTCGTACATCACAACCAACGTAACAGGCTCCTCGTTCTCAAGAATATCCCAAGTAAGGTCTTCTCCGGATGCATTAATAATCTCAAAATCGTGGATAGGTGGCTCATAACCTTTCTTGATGAGTTTGGACTCTTGGCGAACAAACGTCCAAGTGGAATCTCCCTTAGGATAATTATCCAATGTAAACGTCTGCTCTACGCCATCCTTCTCATATACAAACGAGTACTCGTATTGATCAGGCTCTGCATCCTCTGGATACTCCATCAATGTAGGCAAATGATTACCTATCTTATATGGGCGGAAGTCCTTCACAGGCAAATGTAGTCGTGTCCATGCCATAAACACTACCGCAGCCACCATAGTGACAAACGCTATTGCCGCCTCCATCCCATTGGTCCATATGTGATGCGTATGCTTGCGTAGTGCCACTAAGATTATCGCCAATATGATTAATACCACATTCTTCCAGAATGTCTGCCAGTTGGTCAGCACGATGGCATCGCCGAAACATCCGCAGTCGCTGACAGGGTTGGTGAGAGCAATATACAACGTGAGCGGTGTCATTACACAATAGAAAAGCAATGCAATCCACGAAGTCCAGCGTGTCCGCACATTCAGCACCATACAAACACCCAATAAGAGCTCCAGAATAATCAATCCCCATGCAGCCACCTCAGCCAGAGGCAGTAGTTCGGTGAAGAAGCCCCCAAAAGCCTTGAGGTAATCCTCGATTTTGTATACTGTCCCCAATGGATCAATAGCCTTGACCGCACCAGAGAAGATGAAGACAATGCCCAAGAGGATACGAGAGATTGAGGCTATAAAGCGATAAGTCGAAAGGCGAAAGGCCGGATTACTTCTCTTCATTTTCCATTAGTTTGATAAGGTAAAACACAGCATAGTTAAGCATATCGAAATAGTTACCATCCGCGCCTTCGGAGATTAGTGTTTGATTATCGTTAGCTGTGATGGATTTATTGCGATTAATCTTTGTAAGGATAATATCCGTAAGGCTAGTAGCAAACATGTCACGCCACGCCTCACCATAGTCGTGATTCTTCTTGATCATGAGTGCTTTAGCCTCTGCCAGGAAGTGGTCATATAGTTCAATAGCGCGCTCTGTTTTCATATCCACGGAATCGGAAAATCCCTCGTGCAATTGTATCAATCCGATGATGCTATAATTAACAATAGCCATCATCTCGCCTTCGATGCTTTCGCCCACCATATTCACGCCTGTTTGCTCAATCTCGCGCACGCGCTTTGCCTTGATAAATAGTTGGTCATTGACGGTTTGCGGACGCATGATACGCCAGCTAGGACCATAATCCTTCATTTTCAGTTCGTAGATACGGCGGCACTTGCCTGCTACAATATCAAATTGCTTCGGTGTTTTCATTGTTAATTAAAATTGCTTTTTCAATTCTTCCAACGTCACTTTTACTTGTTCTCCAGTGAGCATATTCTTAAGCATCACTTTGCCCTCATCCATCTCATCGCTACCGACAATAGCCACAAACGGAATCTTCTTACTATCGGCATACCCCATCTGCTTCTTCATTTTCGTAGGCTCTGGATACACCTCCACACTTATGCTATTCTCGCGCAACGCTTTTGCCCAACGGAGTGCATACAACAATTCTTGTTCACCAAAAGTAGCAAACAGCAACTGCGTAGTGGATTGCAAATTCTCGGGATAGAGGTTCAGTTCGCAGAGCACATCATATATACGGTCTGCTCCAAAGGAGATACCCACACCCGAAACACCTGGCATACCAAAGATACCTGTCAAGTTATCATAACGACCACCTCCAGTAATACTACCCATCTGTACATCCAATGCCTTGACCTCAAAGATAGCACCCGTGTAATAATTCAGTCCACGAGCGAGACAGAGGTCCAACTCAATTTGGATATTGGACGCCGCTTCAGCGGCTATTGGTAATTGGCTATTGGCATATAGTGCAAAAATTGTGCGAAGTTCTTCGATACCCTTGAGTCCGATCTCACAGCCTGCTAGTACCTGCTCTAGTTGGTCTAGTTTCTCCGTATTGGTACCATTGAGGTTGAGTATAGGTTGCAGAGCCTCTACTGCTTCTTGTGGCAATCCTTTATCAAGCAACTCTTTATTGACATTATCTATACCAATCTTATCGAGTTTGTCGATTGCCACCGTAATATCAATGATTCGCTCTGGCTGCCCAATTATTTCTGCAATACCAGCCAATATCTTTCGGTTGTTGATATGCAATGATACTCGAATACCCAAGCGGCGATACACCTCCTCTACGATTTGGATGAGTTCCACCTCGCTGAGTAGGGAGTTAGTACCTACCACATCTACATCGCATTGATAGAACTCGCGATAGCGACCTTTCTGCGGACGGTCGGCACGCCATACAGGCTGAATCTGATAGCGTTTAAAAGGAAACTGTATCGCCTCGCGGTGCTGCACCACAAAACGAGCAAAAGGAACGGTCAAGTCATAACGCAAACCCTTCTCGCTCACCTTGTTTGTTAATGAACCTAAAGTGCTATTCTCTAGCTGATTAGGATCTATCGCAGCCTTCCAATCACCCGAGTTAAGAATTTTGAATAGCAGTTTGTCGCCTTCTTCGCCATATTTACCCATCAAGGTGCTAAGGTTTTCCATGGCAGGAGTTTCGATCTGCTGGAAACCATACAATGCAAACACCGACTTAATGGTGTCAAAAATATAATTACGCCGCGCCATCTCTAGTGGAGAGAAGTCACGTGTTCCTTTTGGAATACTTGGTTTTTGTGCCATATTATCTTTTCATGTTTTACTTTATGTTCTAACTAAATATACACCCATATATTTTCTCAGTCGCTCCACATTCACCTTGTACGTAATCATGTGCAGCATTCCCCATAATCGTTTGATTAGCAAACACTTTTTCTAATCCATCTGCGAACTCGTTATAGTTTTTTACCGTCAATGCCGCCCCTGCTTGTAGCAGGCCACGTGCCTCACGAAACTTCTGCCATTTAGGGCCGAATAGTACAGGCATGCCATACACCGCAGCCTCCAACGTATTATGGATACTCACACCAAAGCCCCCCCCAATATATGCCACATGCCCATAGCGATAGATGGATGAAAGCACGCCTATCGTATCCACGAGCAACACCCTACATTTAGTGATATTCTGCGGGGTTGCTTCTGTATAGCGAACGTAGCGACCTTCGAAGAGTTGAAATATATCATGCAAATGGTCGCTATCAATCTCATGCGGCACTAATACCAGTTTAACATCTTCATGCTCAGCTATATATCGTGCTAAAAACTGCTCATCTTTAGGCCATGTACTCCCCGCTACGATTACGTGTTTTGCGCCCGAAGTAAAGCGTTCCACTATAGGCAAGACCTTAGCCATCTTCATCACCTCTACCACACGGTCAAAACGGGTATCACCCGCCACTTCCACGCGATCCACGCCATGAGTTTGTAACAATGTAGCAGATGCCTGATCCTGTACAAAGATGCGCTCAAATGCATGTAATAGTTTCAGGTATCCCTTACCCCACGGCAAAAAGAACAACTGCCTTGGGCGAAAAATTGCAGAAATGAGGTAAGTAGGTATCTTATTTGCTTTCAACACCTTAAGATATGCTGGCCAAAACTCATATTTCACAATTACAGTTGCCTCCAAAGGCAAAATTTCCAAAAATCGTTTCGCATTTCTTCGTGTGGCAAACGGCAAGTAAGTCACCTTATCCACCATAGGATAGTTTTTACGCAGTTCATAGCCCGATGGCGAGAAAAAAGTCAAGAGTACTTTGCGAAACGGCAACTCACTTTGCAGGCGTTCGATGATAGGGCGAGCCTGTTCAAACTCTCCTACAGAAGCAGCATGAAACCACAATACTTGACAGCCACCTAGCGTTTTAGACCATACTTCCAACTCGCTCAATGCTTGTGCTTGTCCTTGGACCAACTTACGTGCCTTTTTGTGTCCAAAAAACGCTGCCAAACGTAATATCCAAAAATATATATTCACTACTTTCTTTGACTATTTTTCGCTTTTCTTGCCAATTAACCTGCAAAGGTACAAAAAATTGTGGAAATACGCAAATTATTTATACCTTTTTCCTTCAATAGCGGGTTATTCATTAGCAATTAAGCTATGTTGTGGGGACAAATAAACTGTTTCTCTTGCGTGTTTGTAAAAAAAATAGTACCTTTGCATGCACAAAATAATAAAAAATTTATTCATCATGAAAACAAGAAAATTCATCCTACTAGCAATCAGTTTGCTTTTTATTAATTTTAGTACTGCTCACGCTGCGGAACGTTGGTTAGAGGGTTACAAGAAAGTATTAGTTATTGGTGCTCACCCCGATGATCCCGAAACTATGTGTGGCGGCACAATGATCAAACTGCGCGAGATGGGCGTAGAAGTCGTATCAGTTTATTTCACAGGCGGCGAAGCAGGTATCCCAGGCAAGAGCCACGAAGAGTCACGCACCATCCGCACCACAGAAGCCAAGAAAGCATGCGATGTGATGGGGGTACGCGCCGTGTTTATGACCCAAATCGATGGCAATGCAGAAGTGAACAAAGCTCGCTATGCCGAAATGAAAGCACTTATTGAGGCCGAAAAACCCGACATGGTGATTACCCACTGGCCTATCGATTCGCACCGCGACCATCGCGTATGCTCTATGCTCGTGTATGACGCATGGCGACAAACGGGATATACTTTTGATCTCTATTATGGCGAAGTAATGACGGGTATGCAAACACAAACATTCGCTCCTAATCATTGGGTGAATATCACCGAACAACACGATCAAAAAGTAAAAGCATACTACTGCCACGAGAGTCAAGACATGCCTCTAGTACAAGAATGGCACGATGCAATGGAAATCCTACGCGGTATGGAGTGTCATACTAAATACGCCGAAGCATTCACCAAACAAGTATGGACAGAGTAGAGGTGTTTAGAGGTTAGAAGATTGAGGTTATAGACTAGGTTATGAATAGCGCATTGGCTTCCCTATTAGGGCTTTGTATATCAATCATATTGATTATCAAGAAAGTATCTCCTGTATTTAGTCTAATGCTAGGTGCCATAGTAGGCGGACTACTAGCGGGTTGGGGCCTAGAAACTACTGTGAGCGAAATGATAACGGGTGTGAAAGACATCACCCCCGCTATCGTGCGTATTTTGGCAGCGGGTGTGCTTACAGGTATGCTCGTTAAGACTGGTTCAGCTTCAACCATAGCACATAGTATCATCAAAGCCCTTGGCGAAAAATACATTTACCTTTCGCTCGCATTATCAGCCATGGTTTTGACAGCGATGGGGGTATTTATAGATGTGGCTGTCATCACGATTGCCCCTATCGCTATCATCATGGGAAGCAGACTCCGATTACCCAAATTCAAACTGCTATTGGCTATGATTGGCGGCGGAAAATGTGGCAATATTATCTCTCCAAACCCCAATACAATTATTGCAGCAGAAAATTTCGATGCACCTTTATCTTCAGTAATGGCCGCTGGTATTGCACCTGCGATTATAGGGTTGCTCATGATAGTATTTATCGTTATTCCATTAATTCCCAAGGGCGATCTTATGGAGAGAAATGATGATAGAGAAGAACAAAGTAATGAAGCATTGCCATCCTTATGGCGTAGTTTGTTAGGACCTATTGTTACTATCATTTTGTTAGCTCTTCGCCCGATAATAGGTATAGTTGTTGATCCTATGATTGCACTGCCAGTCGGCGGTATAGTTGGTATTCTCGTAACAGGTAAATGGCGCGACACACCCACCTGCCTCAAATACGGATTGGAAAAGATGTCAGGTATAGCTATTTTGCTAGTAGGAACAGGTACACTAGCAGGCATTATCAAGGCATCTGCTATCAAAGATGTATTGGTAGGAGTACTCGCAGGTTGGAGTAATGGTGGGACCTTCATGGCACCCATCGCAGGTGCACTGATGTCCGCTGCTACAGCTTCCACTACAGCAGGAGCCACCATAGCCTCAGCCTCCTTTGCAGAGGCTATTATGACAGCTGGAGTAGCGGCAGTATGGGGAGCTGCTATGACAAATGCAGGTGCCACAACTCTAGATCACCTGCCTCATGGCTCATTCTTCCATGCCACAGGAGGCTCAATGGAATTTTCCGTCAGCGAACGACTACGGCTGATTCCATACGAGACTTTAATTGGTCTTATCCTTACACTAGGCAGTATTGCTATGTATTTTATGGTAGGTTAAAGGTAGAGATTAAAGGCTATAGGTTAAAGGTAGGATTATGAAAATAGTTGTAGCATCCGACTCGTTTAAGGGTTCGTTAACTTCAATAGAGGTAGCACAGGCAGTTACACGTGGCATACTAGCAGTCTATCCCGATTGTCAAGTAATACCTGTGAATGTAGCTGACGGAGGGGAAGGTACTGTAGAAACCATAGTAGAGGCCTTGGGAGGAAGAACTATCAGTACCAATGTTAGCGACCCCTTAGGGCGCCCAATCCAAGTTCGTTACGGCATTGCACACGATATGGCTATCATAGAGATGGCTGCTGCTAGCGGGTTACCACTACTCCAACCAGAAGAACGCAACCCGTGGTTCACTTCCACCTATGGTACTGGAGAGATGATTATGCACGCTCTACAACAAGGCTGCCGCCATTTTCTCGTAGGCATCGGTGGTAGTGCCACCAATGATGCAGGTACTGGTATGTTGCAGGCTTTAGGATTCATATTTTATGATACGAATAATCAGGCGATAACCGACTGTCGAGGAGGAAGATTACACGATATAGCACACATAGATGATAGTCGCGTTACGGAAGTTGTTCGCCAAGCACACTTTATCATAGCATGCGATGTGGATACGCCTTTTTGTGGACCTAATGGCGCTGCTCTTGTGTTCGCTCCTCAAAAAGGTGCCGACGCAGATATGGTCAAACGATTAGACGCAGGTATGGCCTCATTGGCCAAAGTGATAGAAGATAAATACCACATTAACATTGTACCTATACCAGGTGCAGGCGCTGCAGGTGGTATGGGAGGCAGTTTTCGTGCATTCCTCAGCGCCACACTCAAGCGCGGTATTGATATGGTACTAGATGCCGTTCATTTTGACGATACTATTCAGGATGCAGACCTTATTATTACGGGCGAAGGAAAGATTGACTTTCAAACAGCCAAGGGAAAGACAGTTGCAGGAGTCTTAGCAAGAGCAAAGAAGCAACATATACCCGTAATTGCTATTGGAGGGTGCGTAGAGCAATGCGATAGTGTCACCAAAATGGGATTTGCTGGTATATACCCCATTCTCAATGAAAAAGTACCCCTTGAAATAGCTATGCAACGCGATTTTGCCGCAGCTAATATTGAAAACACTATCAAAGAGGTATTACCCTCGTTCATAAACCATAAACACCATAAACTTTAGACGGAAAAATTTGCATATATGTATTTTTTTTCGTACCTTTGCAGGCCGAAATAAAATAGGCATGTAAGTTTGAAAACAGGAAACTATAACTATGAAATAATAAAGCAACATTATGGCAGCAAGAATCACACGCCCTACGCGCCCTACTACGAGCGCAACAAGGTCCAGCACTAAACACTCAACATCTAACAAGCAATACTGGCTTTCAACACAAGAGTTCCTCAGCAGCCAACAATTTCGGCTAATAGTAGGTATTCTGTTATTGTTCATCTCTTTAATGCTCATAATTGCATATATTAGTTTCTTCTTTACAGGAGCCAATGATATGTCTATCATTGAGCAAAATACTACGCGCGCTACAATGCGCGAAAGCATTACAAATGCTTTAGGTTTGCCTGGTGCAGTAATAGCCAGTTGGCTGATTGATAGTATGTTTGGTATTCTGATTGCACTACCTATATTATTATTAGGCACATATGCGATACACATTATCTTTCCCTTTGTAACGAAGGGTTGGAAACTACTCTTTTGTACTCTCTTTATTCTCATCTGGGGTTCTATCGCTTTAGGTTTTGCACAGCAAATTATCCCTGCAGATTCGTTCTTTAGATGGGGAGGCGCATTTGGCGAGCATATAGCGATCTATGCTATTTCATACGTACAAGCACTTGGACTAGGTTTAATACTTTTGACCACATTCATTATCTTCCTAATCGTTGCAGACAAGCATTTCGTTGAGCATTGCCAGCAATTTGGGCAATGTTTTTTGGGGCTTTTCAAGAAGGTCCAAAAAAAAGAAGAGTCAATAGAGGAAGTCGTTGACACCCATATTCCCGCTGCCAGCAACACCATTGATATCATTATCGCACCACAAAGCGATGAAAAAAAACAAGCACCCCCATCTATTGATATCAATCTTACGGAAGTAGAGCCAACACCACTATCACAAGAATTAGAAGTGGATAATATGTTAGAAGTATCTGTGGAAGAGGTTAAAGAAGTCGAACTCTCCGAAGATGATCCCGAATACCTGCTCAAGAAACTGGGTCCCTACGATCCGCGTAAGGATTTGGAACATTACAAGTTCCCATCGCTATCGTTGCTGAAAGTGTATGACAATGAGACTGCACCCGTTATCAACCAAGAGGAGCAACAAGCCAATGCCAACCGCATTGTAACCACCTTGCGCAATTATGGCATTGAGATTGAGTCAATTAAGGCGACTGTAGGTCCTACCGTAACGCTCTATGAGATTGTGCCTCAAGCGGGTGTGCGTATCTCGAAGATTCAAAACTTGGAGAACGATATTATGCTCTCGCTATCGGCGATGGGTATTCGTATTATTGCCCCTATCCCTGGCAAAGGTACTATCGGTATTGAGGTGCCCAACGAGAAGCCACAAGTAGTGTCAATGCACTCGGTAATCGCCTCTAAACGCTTCCAAGAGGAGCAAAAGATGAAGTTGCCAATCTCTATCGGACGCACCATCACCAACGAGGTGTTTATGTTCGACTTAGCCAAGACCCCTCACCTCCTTGTGGCAGGTGCTACGGGACAAGGTAAGTCGGTGGCAATCAATGCAATTATTACTTCGCTCCTCTACAAGAAGCACCCAGCAGAATTGAAGTTTGTGATGGTAGATCCAAAGATGGTGGAGTTTGCCCCATACAAACCACTGCTGCGACACTATTTGGCTGCTACTCCTGACACCGAAGATGAGAATATCGTCATTGTAGATTGCGACAAGGTGGTTAATACCCTTAATTCGCTTGTGATTGAGATGGAGAACCGCTACAAACTGCTGATGGATGCAGGTGTGCGCAATCTGGAAGACTACAATGATAAGTTTGTTTCACGTCGCCTCAACCCAGAGAAATTGGTGGCAGATAGTTTGCACCACCAGTTCTTGCCGTATATCGTGATCATCATCGATGAGTATGGCGACTTTATCATGCAAGCAGGCAAGCAAGTGGAAACACCTATCGCACGTATCACGCAGAAAGCGCGTGCCGTGGGTATGCACATGATTCTTGCCACCCAACGTCCGTCGGTAAATATCGTGACAGGTGTCATCAAAGCGAATATCCCGACACGTATCGCCTTGCGCACACAGTCAGTGGTGGATTCGCGCACGGTGCTTGACACCAAGGGTGCAGACCAACTCATTGGTCGAGGCGACATGCTCTATTCGGGTAATGGCAACATCACCCGTCTGCAATGTGCTTTTGTGGAT
>JAZNMT010000047.1:0-24024 GCA_045579895.1 Paludibacteraceae bacterium | reverse complement strand
GTGATTAATTAGTGATAAGTTAGTGATAAGTTAGTTATTCGTGTCCTTTTGTAATCACAGTTGTATCAATGCTATATCATCGGATTTGTTCACTCCTTGTGGATTTTCCCGCGAGTCTATTTGCATATATCACAAAAAAGTAGTACCTTTGCAGCCGTAATGAATCGGCTTCATGTTGTCATATTGTTTTTATTGCTTTTTGCGTGTTGTTTTACCTCTTGTCGTTCCTGGCAGGAGTCTAGGGCTGTGATAGCTATGGCAGATAGCATTGACCAGACGCATCATGTGATTTATGATGATACGGCTGCGTTAGGGCAGACTATTCGCCAATTGGATAATCCGTTTGGCAGATTGTTCATGCGCAACACTCTTGGTAAGGCGTATTATTATATGGGTCGCAACCATAGCCTTTCTAATCGTATTTCTGAAGCCGCGGAGTGCTATATCGAAGCCGACCGCTTGCAGATAGATGACCCCATCTATCGCGGACGCGTCAATACGTGTATGGGGTATATCTGTACCCAAAATAATAGCGATAGTTTGGCATTGATTTTCTACGAGCGTGCGGGAGAAGATGTTCAAGAAAGTGGAAACGATTGGTACTATGCACAAAATCTATTAAGTAGAGCCGCTATTTTAATCAACCTTCACCAGTTTACACTAGCGGATAATACCTTACATATGGCTCACTCCTATCAATTGGATAGTGCTTATATAGCTCGCTTGTACGAAACAAAGGGACTCTATTTCTATGAGCAGCAGCAATATGATTCAGCATTAGTGTATTTTTATAAAGGATTAGATTATTGGCAGGGTGAAGCGGATAAATGTTATAGTTACTTAAAAATCATACAAATATACGATATTACCGACAATTTAACATTGGCTTTACCTTATGCTCAATTTATCATTGAACATTCTACGAATCCTAATCAATTGGTCAATGCTTATTATTGTTTGTTGTATGATGCGAAAGTAAAGAATGATATTGAACGCTTCAGTCAATATTCTCATGCTCGTACAGATATACAAAAAATATTGCGGAATACTGTAAATAAATATGTTGAAGCAGTACCTAAGCTAGAAAACTACTTGTCTAATCCTCACCCCTTGCGTTGGGTATGGATAATTATTTCAATTTTTGCATTTATATGTGTTGTGTTAAGTATCAGCATTATATTATATCGGAAATATGCTACGATTCGTTTGCAAGATACTATCGCTTCATTGCAAGAAGCTCATGAAAGGATAGATGATTTATCTGTATGCGTTCATGAGCAAAAACTTGTGCAAACTGATCAACAACGCCAATATGACGTGGATATGTGTCTATCAAATATTCGCGCAAGATACTCAAACCCCAGCAAGCAATGGAGTGATTATAACCTATTGAAAAAAGACCTCTGCAAAGAGCTAGATATATTGTTTAGTGCATTAGATAATTCAGAATTGAGCAATAGAGAAAAAGTCTTCTGTATTTTCATGATCGTTTATTCACATTGTTCGCTGATCGAATTAGCAAACTATATTAATTACTCAGAAAAGGGTATCCGCAATTACAAACAGCGTATAGCTCATAAACTAAAGATTCCTTCAGCAGAACTTTACGATTATCTATTGAGTTTGTTAAAAAGTTAATATATAGTTTTTTTTCTCCGTACACAAATTAAAGCGCATTTGTTTGTTTATCAAATAATTGCGTTTTTTGTACGTACACAAATTATGTTGTCTATTGATAGTGTTATATTTTTGTTGTAATTTTGCAACAAATTTTATCCCATTGTTTAACCAACGACATGCATGAGTTTATTGCTTCTACTGTGATTCTAATTCCACAGGCTGGAGCATATACTCTGCAAGTATATAGTGGCAATAGCGTCTTCGCAGGGGAATTTACAATATGATAGACGTTTACCAAAATATATACCAAATATCGTAGTGGCTAGCGAGTTTGACGTAGAATATACTTCATACAGACTAACACACCTAATACTCAGCGTTGGATTCGCTAGTCGCTACTTTTCTTAATTATAATCACCTTAAAATTCTTATTATTATAAATCAATCTCAAAAGATAAACTATTACGTCAGGAAGTTTGTGTTATGAGGAAATCCGCAAAAAAAGGGATTTATATACCTGTTGACACTGTCATGAGTTTTCCGCCACATTACATAAGATTCAGCGGACTCGCAAAGTGAGTGCTAGCGGTTGCAATTTATTACGGAGTACGCAGGAAGAAGCATGGAACATGCGTGGCAAATAGAATTAATAAGATTTCTGCCGTAGGCAAGGAGATATTAAGTATCTACTTGTATATAGTTACCCCAAAAAAAGAGTGTGCCTTGTTGGCACACTCTTTTGTTATTTTGCTGCTTTCTTGCAAGACTTTTTAGGAGTATCTTTCTTGGCTTCTTTCTTTGCCTCTTTGAGTTGTTTCTCTAGTTTAGCAATCTCCTTCTCTTGGTTTTGGATGGTCTTGAGTAATTCGTTCAACTCTTCATTCTCAATAGTTGTAGGGTATTGCTCTTCCACCCGTTGGAGGAAGTCAGAAAGGATATTCATATAATTGATAAACGCATCGTATGCAGATTCAAACTGTGTCGCACTTTGATCAATGTGGTTCATAAAGTGCAGATAATTAACATCTTGTAGAATGAGCCAGTCATGCTTGAGTTGTTTGTCTTGGCAGAGATGAACACGCTCTGCCACGGCATAAAGTTTCTGCAATGCCTCTTGTTGGAGGTCGTTGCCGTTGTAGGTGCTAAGGTCTTTGGCCTCGCCTGCCCATGTGAGTGGATAAGATGTGACAATAGCATCGCTAGCAGGGAATTTCTTGGCAACCTCGCTAGGGGTCATAAACGACAAGTCTTGTTCCAATGCAAAATATGGCAATGCTTTGATGAAATCAAAAATGCCTGTCTCTGCTACTTGACGAACACCGAAGGTCTCAGCGCCTACCCAGATGTTAGTTACTTGTTCTTCTGAGGGAAGAGATGCCAAGTTTGTAGCAAATTTCTCCGCATCCATCGGGAAATTATGCCATGTAGGATCAGAGAAGTGGAAGGCCAATTCATCGCTAACGGTAGCGTTGCGGAGCAATACTTTCAGTTTAGGTGCTGCACTGCTGCTATATACGTAGTTAGGGCTCTTCCAACTGAGGATATGCTTGGCTCCCTCAGTCATAACTGCCTTGAAACCTAACTTGTGAAGTTGGATAGCAATTTCATCGGAATAGAGCAACTCGGTGAGGCAAGCGGTGGTCGACTCTACGCCCAAAAGTTGTTTTATTTGTGCTTGTTGACTCTGCAGTTGTTCTACAGCTTCTGTATCGCTGTATACATTTGCCAAGGAGTAGGCATAAGGGGTAACAACGAACTCTACTGCACCGGTCAACGCTAATTCCTTGAGCATGTCTATCATCTCTGGATCATATTGCTCGAACATCTCCAATAGGATACCAGATACACATAATGCACAATGGAACTTACCTTTTGAGAGCCGAATCATCTCTGCTATAGTCTTGCAGAGGGGCATATACGAGGTGTTGATGAGATATGATACATGGTCTTCTGTCTGCATGTCATCATAGTAGTAATGATCTTGACCAATCTCGAAAAAACGATAGCGCTTCAATGAGTAAGGCGCGTGCATTTGAAAGCAAAAACAAATATTTTTCATGACTTTATTATTTTACTGTGTTATTATTATATGATTAAAATCCGTTGATGACCATATCGTAGATACGACGTACTTTCAAACCTACATCATACCATCTGATATTATTTACTTCGTCGCGACCTAACTCGCGCAGGGACTTGTACATTGCAGGATACTTCACGATAGCGTAGATGGCATCTGCCATAGCATCAATATCCCAATAATCAGTCTTAATGACATGCGATAAGATTTCTGCGCAACCGGACTGATGAGAGATGATAGATGGACAGCCTACTTGCATCGCCTCTAATGGTGAGATACCGAAGGGCTCACTTACACTAGGCATAATATACACATCTGAATCTGCCAACACCTCTTGTACCTGACGCCCGCGCATGAAACCAGGGAAGTGGAACTTATCTGCTATGCCGCGTTGTGCGACTAGATCAATCATCTTATTCATCATATCTCCACTGCCGGCCATAACAAAACGGACACCATCCGTCTTGGCCAATACACGGGCTGCTGCTTCCACAAAATACTCTGGACCCTTCTGCATGGTGATACGCCCCAAGAAAGTTACCAACTTATCTTTACGATCATGTTTGACGAACTCATCGGGATTAGCTAGTGGCTCTACAGCATTGTGAACGGTACTGACTTTATGAGGTGGCTGACCATATTTTTCAATGACTGTACGACGAGTGAGTTCGCTTACGCACATGATATGATCGGCCTCATCCATACCGCGCTTTTCTATAGAATATACGGTAGGATTGACATTGCCGCGGCTGCGGTCAAAATCTGTAGCGTGCACATGAATAACCAATGGCTTGCCAGAGATGCGCTTTGCAAAGACTCCTGATGGGTAGGTTAGCCAATCGTGGCTATGGATAATGTCAAAATCCAAGGCGTGTGCCAATACGCTTGCTACAGCTTCGTAGTTGCCTATCTCCTCTAGCAAGTTATCTGGATAACGACCAGAGAAACCTACGCAACCTAAATCATCGGTACCAATACGCGAATAATCGTAATGGATATTGTTGCGCAGGTGATAATACTCTTCGGGTGACATCTTGCCTTCCATGCGTTGGCGAACATAATCATAGTCATTGTCTTTCCATACAATAGGCACGCTATTGGCCCCGATAATCTTCAAGAAGGATTGATCTTCATCGCCCCATGGTTTTGGAATGACAAAAGTTATCTCCATATCTTCTTGTTGTGCCATACCACGGGTAAGACCATAGCTGGCTGTTCCTAGACCACCTAAGATATGAGGAGGAAACTCCCAACCAAACATCAATGCTTTCATTTCTCTTCGTATTGTTTTAAGGTGTTACATACTTCTATTACGCTAGCTACGCTTGGTCCGTAACTCATACCGCCGTGCCCTTTAAATGGAGGGTTGCCATCGTATAACTCGTTTAATGTACCGATACAAAGTTCACTCATCTCTGCTTCATACCCTGTCAATAGACGACGAATAAAGTTTTCACCAGAATGTTGGTAAACTTTGAGATATGCAATAGCATATGCTGCAATAGTCCAAGGCCATACTGGACCATTGTGGAAATTGCGGTCACGCTCTAATTGACCACCTACGTATTCTGGACGATAGTCACCACTTTTAGGCGAAATAGTGCGAAGACCTTTAGGGGTATACAATTCCTTCGTACAAATATCTACTACAGCTTTTCGTTGACGTCTATCAAGTGGTGAATATGGCAGTGACGCTGCGATAATTTGATTAGGACGAACCTCGCGGTTATGGTAGTCGCCATCCACGTAATCATCTAGATACATCCCATTCCAGAATGTCTTTATAAAACTATCCTTCGTAATCTCCGCTTGATATTCCATTAGATCGGCAATTTGCTCTTTGCCTAAGCAACGTTGGATATTGGCAGTAAAGAGTCTTGCATTGTACCATAGGGCGTTAATTTCTACCACATAGCCTGTACGTGGAGTAATAGGACGACCATCTTCTACGGCATTCATCCATGTGGCAGGACGCTCTTTCCCATCTACCCATAATAGACCATTGTTGTGTAAGAATAAACGTGGGTGTTGTTGCCTACGAATAAACAACATGATGTCTATAATAAGTTGTCCATATAATCGGGTGGTCTCCTCTATAGAAGTGTAGGCTGCGTATTCTTGTAAAGCATGAATAAACCATAGCAATACATCAGGTTCATCCATACCTACTAATTTGTGAGGTTCACCATTCATAAACGCACGAATCTCTTCTACCGCAGTCTTGTTTACTATCGCGTCCCAATACTCTGGGCGACCGATACCCATCGTACAACCTGGCAGGGCGAGAAACTCCTCACGAGCAGATGCCTTGAACCAGGGATAACCTGCTAATAGATAACATTTGTCGCCCTCTCGTTTGTACAATTGTGAAGCTGCAGTCTTCAAACAGCCAAACATGTCGTTACGAGCTGTACGGCGATCTAACTCCTTCTTCCATAAACTCTTGAGAGTCTTAGTGTTAATTTCGCTAATACCAGCAGAGAATATTACGCTTTCTCCTTTCTTCATTGGCATTTCAAACCAACCTGGTACTAATTGATCTTCTTTGTACTCAAAGCCACGTTCTTGTTCTTTGTAGTATTCAATATCTTTGTACCATGTTGGCGCATGAGTATACTCCACTTTCTTTGAGCATTGCATAAACAACTCTGGGAATGCACTATACATACGATTTGCGCGACCATTCTCTACTTCATGCATGTCGGCATTGGCAACTGCATTCTCTTTAGATAACTCATGTACGTTACGGAACGCTAGGAATGGTTTCAATCGCAAGATGGTTGGCGAATGTGCTTCTACCAAGGTGTAGCGAATCAGTACGCGTGGCTCGAAACTTACTAACATACGCTCTTTGGTTAGAATTACGCCTCCAACACGATAGGTCGTTTTACTGACAACTTCGCAATCGAACTCACGAATATACTTGTGCCCGTTAGGTGAGAAATTATTCCAACCATACTTGTGGATACCTAAGTTAAATTCAGCTCCGTGCTGAATAACGGTCTCATCTAAACTGCTCAATAGAACATAGTTGTCTTCAGGCAATTCTCCGCCTAGCGGCAAAACGAGTTGTCCATGGTACTTGCGCGTGTTACAATCCACTAAGGTGGTGGAGTTGTAGGCTCCTGCGCGATTGGTGCGAATCATCTCTTTGCTTAAACTGCGTTCGAGATTAATCAATAACGTTTTATCAAAATTCAAGTAACTCATAACTTGTAAATTATATTGTCTAACTATACATTAACTAAACTCTCCTTCATACTTGACTTCGGCATCCATGAAGAATTGCCGTATTTGCTGTTCGGAATCGCGTTTGCAGATGAGCAAGACACCATCTGATTCTGCAATAATACTATTCTCTAATCCCTGAATGACAGATAGATGGCCTTTGGGGAGCGTGACTATGTTGCCATGACTATCATAATAGGTGGCATTGCTATGTAATGTGACGTTGCCGTGCTCGTCTTTAGTACTCAATTCATAGAGAGACCCCCATGTACCAAGATCACTCCAACCAAAGTCGCTTGGCATAACGTAAACGTTGTTGGCTTTTTCCATTATACCATAGTCAATAGAAATGTTGGGGCACGTAGGAAATATCTCTTGGATAAACGAATCTTCTTTGTCTGTACCCATTACTGATGCGCCATCTGTAAATTTGCTAGCAATCTCTGGTAAAAATTCATTAAAAGCTCTACGAATACTATCCATACTCCATAAAAAAATACCAGAATTCCATAAGAAGTCGCCACTCTCTAGGAATACCCTCGCCAAATCTATATTGGGCTTTTCTGTAAATGCTTTTACTTTACATATCTCAGTTCCTTGTACTTCTTCTCCTCGTTGGATATAACCATAACCCGTTTCTGGACGAGTAGGCTTCATGCCCAAAGTTAGTAAAGCATCATGTTTTTGAATGAAGGTGAATCCTTGCTTGATGGCTTGATGAAATTTTTCCTCTTGTAAAATGAGATGATCACTAGGCGTAACAACAATATTTATTTTCTCGTTTTCTGCTTTTGTAGTCGCTATAGCTTGAATATGCGCCACGGCATATGCAATGCAAGGAGCTGTGTTTCTTCGAGCTGGCTCACATAATACTTGGCTAGGGCACAATTCGGGTATTTGCTCTAACACCAAATCTCTGTAAAGCACATTGGTAACTACCAACACATTTTCAATAGGTACTATCGGACGGAATCGATCAACGGTCATTTGTAGCAGACTTCGTCCTGTACCAAAAAAATCTAAAAACTGTTTTGGCTTATTGTTGCGGCTAAAAGGCCAAAAACGACTTCCGACGCCTCCAGCCATGATTACACAATAATTATTGTTCTTTGTTTCCATGATATGATTTTATTGTCGCATTTAACTATAAAAATAGATGTTTATAGAAAAGGCCTGCAAAGTTACAACTTTTTTTGCATATTTGCAAGGAAAAGTGTGTGAAAAATAAATTTATCTGATTTTTCTTGCAGATATGCAAAAAAAACACTACCTTTGCCTGCCGATTTGTTTTGATGAAACGTCTCATTTACATATTGTTGATTATTCTACCATGGATTGCAGTTTCATGCCGTAAACCTGCTATGCCTAAGCCATATGGGTATTTTCGTATCGCTATACCGGATACAACCTATTCTACGTATGCCCCAGACGGATACCCTTATGCTTTTCGAGTATCTAATAATGCTGAAGTACAATATCATACAAAGATGGGAGAAAAGTATTGGATAGACATATATTACCCTTTACTTAACACAACTATTCATTGCAGTTATAAGCCTATTAAAGGTAATTTAGGTGCCCTTGCGCGCGATGCACAAGAATTTTTGTTTAGCCATAGTACTATTGCATCGGCGATTCCATCGCAAGAGTTTGCAAATCCAATGCGATCTGTTTATGGTGTGTATTATGAATTGCATGGCAATACAGCATCTCCTATTCAGTTCGTTTTGACCGATTCCATCGCACATTTTTTTCGTGGCTCAGTCTATTGCAATACAGTTCCTAACCAAGATTCGTTGGCTCCTATTTATGATTATATTCGCTATGACGTTCGTGTTTTAATGGAATCTATGAAATGGCAGTATTGAATGATGTCATATTATCCGCAAAGGATCAATCGCGTAAACTGCTGGTGATGCTTATTGATCCAGAGAAACAATACTACAGAGAGATGCTACAGTCATATCTCTCACTACCCGATATGATTTTTGTGGGTGGAAGTACTGGTTCCCATACCGATGCTTGTATTGCTTATTTACGCCAATTTACCGAGTCTCCAGTTTTGCTTTTCCCCGGAAATATTGAGCAGTTTTCTCCATTAGCGGATGCACTCCTTTTTTTGTCATTGCTTAATGCCCAAACAGCAGATGTACTAATCAAACCGCATATTCATGTGGCACGACAAATTCTTCAGGCGGGTATCGAAACGATTCCTATGGGGTATATTCTAATTGACGGAGGACGTAAAAGTAGCGTTGAAATCGTTACTAATTGCGTGCCGATACCGCAATGTGAGATTGAAACGATCGTATCTACTGCTGTGGCAGGACAGCTACTAGGAAAACAACTTATCTATCTAGAGGCTGGCAGTGGAGCGGAAACGCCGATAGCATCGGAGATTATTCGAGCAGTACGCACACATCTAAATACCCCTTTAATTGTTGGTGGTGGAATACGTACTCCGCATGCAATGTTGCAAGCATATGATGCGGGGGCTGACATTGTAGTTGTAGGTAATCATTTTGAGCAATTTCCTGATGAAATCGGTAATTTTGTACTAACGAAACGAGAAATTTATGGATACTAATTCAATAGATGATGTGCGGTATATGCGGCTTGCGTTAGTAGAGGCTCAGCAAGCTCTTGCTGTAGGGGAGGTGCCTATAGGTTGTGTGATTGTAGCCGATAATCAAATCGTAGGACGGGGGCATAACTTGACTGAAGCGTTGGCGGATGTTACTGCGCATGCTGAGATGCAAGCAATCACGGCAGCTGCCAATACTTTAGGAGGCAAGTATTTGGCACAATGTACCCTATATGTAACTGTGGAGCCATGTGCCATGTGTGCAGGAGCTATTGGGTGGGCTCAGATTAGGCGTCTCGTGTTTGGAGCTTCAGACGAAAAAAGAGGTTTTACCACATGTGCTCCCAAAGCATTGCATCCTAAATGTTCGGTTGTATCGGGGGTTTTAGAACCCGAATGTCGCGAATTGATTCAATCTTTTTTTGAAGAAAAGCGAAACTCTTAATAGAAAACCTATAATAAAGATAAGTATATGAAATCATCAATTCGAACTACCTTTCAGATTTTGTCATTAATCACATTAGTTGGATTATCAATCTATCTTGCTCCCAAGTATAGTAATCCTTTTAAATACCATTTTGAAGTTGGGCAACCATGGGCGTATGGTCTAGTCACTGCTGAATCTGATTTTGCTATCTACAAAACAGATGCACAATTAGAATTAGAAAGTAGAGAACTATTGCGTGAATATACACCTTGTTATATACTAGATACAGCCGCAATGCAAGATCATTTTTATGTGTTGCCTTTGGCTGAAATGGAACGTCTTCATGCATTGGGATGTACGAAAGTGTCTATACTGCAAGATCGTGTGGCTACACAAGTGTTAGTTTCTAACTTACACACTCCAAAAGAGGCGTATGAAATTTTACATCAGAGTGTTGTGCCAAATCTGCAATATGATTCGATTACATCGGAGAATTTGCGCCAAGATATACTTTCTTCTATCTCGCTTACGCAAGGAATGATACAAGCTGGTGAGAAGATTATCGATACTGGTGAAATTGTATCTGAACATACATATCAAATATTGGAGTCGCTTCGTCGTACGATTGAAGAAAAAAATATATCACATCGCCAATCATTGACTTCGACTATTGGGGTTGGACTTTATATTTCCATTTTGGTATTATTATTTTATCTTTATCTCTTTACTTATCGTCGCAAACTGCTAGATAACTTGCGCCATGTTTTGTTTTTTACCATACTTATGGCATTGGTAATTGCTTCTGCATTTTTAGTGTTACGATATGCATCTGTAGGACTAATATTTTTGATTCCTTTTGCATGGGTGCCAATTATAACCCGTGTTTTTTATGATTCGCGAACAGCGATATTCATCCATTTAATCACAGTTTTTATTGTATCTATCGCGGCACCTGCTCCTTATGTGTTTTTACTCTTACAGGTCATTACTGGTATTGTCGCTGTAATTAGTTTGCGTGATATGACTCAGCGTGCACAACTAGCGCAAACTGCTTTGTTGATCTTCTTGACTTATAGTATTGCTTATACGGCTATCACCATGTTAGTAACGGGTAATGTATCAAACATAGAGTACCATTATTACATTTACTTTGTAATTAACGCCGTATTGGTAATTTGTGCATATGGTCTTATCTTCTTGTTTGAGAGGACGTTTGGATTAGTTAGTAATATCACACTTGTTGAACTTACAAATGTGAATTCGAACCTTATGCTAGAATTTGCTGAAAAAGCGCCTGGTACTTTTCAACATTCGTTGCAAGTGAGTAATCTTGCTACAGAAGCTGCTAAGCGTATTGGAGCAAAAGTATTACTCGTGCGTACAGGAGCGCTATATCATGATATAGGTAAAATGTTGCATCCTGAATATTTTATAGAAAATCAAACAGGTGCTAATCCATTACAAACAATGCCCTACGCTGAAGCTGCAAAGGTCATTATCAGTCATGTCGCTGATGGTGAACGTATCGCACGTAAGCATCATTTGCCCGAACTAATCGTGCATTTTATTCGTTCGCATCATGGTACATCAGTAACACGCTACTTCTACAATACTGCAGTAAATGCGGCAAAGGCTGCGGGGAAGGATGCTACAGATGTGGCTAAAGAGGCATATGCATATCCAGGTCCTAAACCTTCGACTAAAGAAGCTGCTATTCTGATGATGGCCGATGCGATTGAGGCTCGTTCGCGTTCGTTAGGCGAATTTACCGAAGATTCTATTGCTAGAATGGTCGATCAAATGATTGATTTGCAAGTAGCTGACGGCCAGTTCTCGGAAACGGTATTGTCATTCAAAGATTTAGAAGACATAAGAAGTGTGTTTAAACAGAAACTGATAGAGATTAATCATCATCGTATCGTTTATCCAGAAGTTAAAGAATAATGAATGATTAGAATTTAGAGGAGCTAGTTAATTAAAAGTACGATAAATATGATGTCCAAGTGTGACTCTTTCAATAGTAAATTATATCTGGCACCCATGGAGGATGTTACTGATCCTGCTTTTCGTTTGCTTTGTAAGCGATTTGGAGCTGCGCGTGTTTATACTGAATTTGTGAATGCTGATGCTTTGGTGCGCGATGTGGCTTCTACCACGCGTAAGTTACAAATATCTGAAACTGAACGTCCAGTGGCGATACAAATTTATGGCCGTGATCCTGGAAGTATGGCGGATGCTGCGCGTATTGTAGAACAAGCAAACCCCGATTTTATAGACATAAACTTTGGTTGCCCCGTCAAAAAAGTAGCAGGAAAAGGTGCTGGAGCAGGCCTCCTAAAGGATATCCCTAAAATGCTTGATATTACTAGATCGGTTGTAAATGCAGTGAAGATTCCTGTTACGGTCAAAACACGTCTAGGATGGGATGATAATAGTCGAATCATCACCGACATCGCAGAGCCCCTGCAAGATTGTGGCATTACAGAGTTGGCTATTCATGGTCGTACACGTTGCCAAATGTATCGTGGGGAGGCTGATTGGTCGCTCATTCGTGAAGTGAAAAATAATCCCCGTATCCACATCCCTATTATTGGCAATGGAGATGTGACCACCCCAGAACAAGCAAAGAAATGTTTCGATGAATTCGGCGTAGATGCAATTATGATAGGGCGTGCTACTTTTGGTTGTCCATGGATATTTGAGGATATACAACATTATCTGTCAACAGGCGATTTGTTGCCAATGCGCACCTTACGATGGTGTGTTGATATACTAAAGGAGCATGTGGAACGTAGTATAGAATGGATAGGCGATGAACGTAAGGGGATTGTTCATAGCCGTCGACACTTTGCTGCATCTCCTGCTTTCAAAGGATTATATGATTTTCGCCAAATGCGTATAGCATTACTTCGTGCTGACACAAAAACAGAAGTGTTTCAGCTAATGGATACTATCGTTGAAAAATGGGAATGCAATGTTTGTTAAATAGTGTCGCATGCATAGTTGGTTGAGGGATAGTTGAGAATAATAATGTGATTTTTAAGTGAAGTTTGTAAAAAATGCTTAGAAATTTGCGTATGTGTAAAAAAAATAGTACCTTTGCAAACTAAAATTTTAAATCAGTTTTATAAAACGACAAAACCATGTTTTTACGCAAAAAAAATCTATTACTATTATCGCTTTTGATGATGTGCTCTTGCGTATCTCGTAAGCAATTAACTTATTTTCGTACAATCTCTGCGGAAAATACGGAGGAAATCAACGAGAACTTACCTTCAAGGCCAGAGCCTACTATTAAAATTAATGATGCGTTAATCATCAATGTAACGGCATTGGATCCAGAGGCTGTAATACCGTATAATTTGCAAAGTATATCTTACGCTACTCCGACAAGTGATATTGTGCCGACATCAAGTTCGTATCAGTACTATACCGTTGACTCAGAAGGGTGTATTGACTTTCCTATCTTAGGAAAGTTGCATGTAGATGGCCTTACTCAGTCAGAGGTTATTAGCCTTATTCAAGGTAAACTTGAAAAGCAAATTGCAGATCCAATTGTTACTATGCGTTTTTTGAATGCTAAGGTGACTGTACTGGGCGAGGTTACTAGACCTGGTAGTTATTTGTTAAATAATGGACAATTGACTTTGTTAGAGGCGTTGGGGGCTGCGGGAGATATTACGCAGTATGGAAGGAGAGATAATGTACTGATTATTAGAGATAATCGAGGTAAGATGGAGTTTGCACGATTAGACTTAAGTGCGGATGAATTGTTCATGTCGCCATATTTTTATTTGCAACAAAATGACGTTGTGGTAGTAGAACCTAATCAGGCGCGTGCAACAAGCAATCAATCTGTTAGTTTGTGGTTGAGCATGGTGGGTACAGTGGCTAGCGCGGCAACGGTTGTGGTGTCTGTGCTTTCAATTTCTGAATCGAAATAATAATTAGTAGAATATAAAGCAAATTTAACAAAATATATGTCACAACAAACACACGAAATAGATATTCGCCTTTGGTGCGTTCGTATTTTTAAGAACTGGTATTGGTTTTTGATATCTTGCTTCTTATTTGGTGCAGTGGGGTTATACTGCTATTTTTCAACAACAGCACAATTTGCTGTCGATGCGCGGATTATGATTCGCACTAGTGATTCGGATATGGCATCACCTCAGATGGAAATGATGCAGATGATGGGTATTGGTGGTATGAAGCAAGTGGAGGATGAAATAGCTATCCTTACGTCGCGTGATATTTTAATACAAGTAGTTAAGGAATTAGATCTGCAAAGTGAGTATCGTAAAAAACATCACTTGAGATGGGTTGGACAATATCCTTCGCGTGACTTGAGCATTGAATATCCTGTTGCTTTTTTGGATACTGCTAAACGCACTACGAAGATTCGAGTTCGCGCGCGTGCGAACGACTATGTCGTTCGAGTGAAGTATGGCATGTGGGAATCAAGCCGTCATATAGTAAAGGATCTTACTCAGCCTTTTACTACATGTGTTGGTGATATTTATTTTACCATGCACAATCCAATTATCTCGGGAGATAAATTTCGTATAGTGACACGCCCAATGTTGCCTGCTGTTGATGCGTATGCACAGGCAATAACCGCGAATCTGCTAAAAAAAGAGTCAAATGTAATCGTTATTCAGACAAATACTGATATGCCTCAGCGGGCTGTAGATTTTATTACGAAAGAAATAGAATTGTATAACTTAGACGCTGTTTTAGATAAGAACTTAATGGCAAGCAATACAGCTGCTTTTATAGAGGAACGATTGAATTTGATTGAAAAGGAGTTAGCCTTGGCAGAAGAGAAAGTGGAAAAGTATAAAGAAGACTACGGTATTGTAGATCTTGCTACTGAAGCAGAGTTATATTTAATTGAGAGTGCTGAGTATAAAAAGCAAGTAGCCGAGATTGAAACTCAACTCAATTTGGTGAGATATGTGGCAGAATATGTGTCGGATGATACTAACACAAATAATCTTATTCCTGCTAACTTGGGTATTTCTGATCCTGCATTAGTGGCTTTAATCACGGAGTATAACCAAATGGTATTGGGTAAAATGCGTGTGCAGAGAACGGCAAAAGAAGATAACCCTGTAATTAATCAAATGGAGGTGCAGTTGGCTACCATGCGTGAAAACGTTATTACTAGTATCGCCAATCTAAGCAATAGCTTGAAGATTTCTAAACAAGATTTAGAGAGACTATATGGTAATGCTGAATCTCAACGGGGTGATATACCTAGTCAAGAACGCAAATACATTGAAGTGGCACGTGATAAGCGACTGAAAGAAAGTCTCTATCTTTTCTTGTACGAGAAACGTGAAGAAAATGCATTAACATTGGCATCAACTATAGTTCCTGCCAAGATTATCGCTCAACCTCAAATGAATCCTACACCTACATCTCCGAATATTAAGTTGATTGTGTTGGTATGTCTGATTTTAGGATGTGGTGTTCCTTTTGCTGGCATATATTTGTACTATCTTTTGAATAATCGTCTTTCGGATGATTCCAAGGAGTTGGAACGCAAGATTCATGTACCTATGGGAGGTGTGTTGGTGCAGAATCATCATGGCGAACATGTGGCTGTACGAGATGGCGTGAATTCTGTATCTGCAGAGTTGTTCCGTTTGTTGAGAACGAATATTGGCTTTATGGTGCCTATGTCGCAAAAAAATCCAGTTATTTTGGTTACCTCAAGCATTAATGGAGAAGGTAAGTCGTATGTGGCTACTAACCTTGCTATATCATTGTCGCTGCTGAATAAGAAAGTCGCTTTGGTGGGGTTAGATATACGTAAACCGATGTTGGCACAGTATCTAAATCTACCTTCGGAAGGCTGCGTGACTAGTTATTTGGCTGATGAGTCTTATTCTGTAGATGATTTAGTGCTTCACTCTGAGTTCAGCAATTTGAGTATTTTGCCTGCAGGTATTATTCCTCCTAATCCAAATGAACTGCTTCAAAGTGAGCGTCTAGATACGCTCTTCTCTGAATTGAGGAAACAATATGATTATATTATTGTTGACTCTGCTCCTGTAGCATTGGTTAGTGATACATTCCAACTCGGCCGTATTGCAGATATGACTATTTATGTGTCACGTGCAAGATATACCACTTTCGAACTCATTGATTTCTTAAATCAAGTCTCAGAGCAGAAGCGTTTACCAAATGTTGTAGCTGTTCTTAACGGTGTTAACGCTAAGAATATTGGCTATGGCTATGGGTATGGCTATGGGGTCAATAACTCCAAACACTAGTCTTAATCCATTAAAATACTAATTTATGATCCTCTGTATAGCCGAGAAACCATCTGTTGGGCGTGATATAGCCCGTGTGTTGGGTGCAACTACTTCGCGAGACGGCTATATGGAGGGTAATGGTTATTGTGTGTCTTGGACCTTTGGACATCTTTGTGCGCTTCTTGATCCGAATGAATATAATGAGCAATGGAAGGGATGGAATATGTCCTCTCTGCCGATGTTGCCTGAGCGATTTGGTATTAAAGTTGTTGATGACAAAGGCGTACTTAAACAATTTAATACGATAAAGAGCCTTATAGCTCAGGCTGAAATGGTTATTAATTGTGGTGATGCAGGGCAAGAGGGAGAATTGATTCAGCGTTGGGTATATCAAAAGGCAGGATGTAAAGTGCCAGTCAAGCGTTTATGGATATCCTCACTTACTGAGGATTCTATCCGTGAAGGATTCCAAAAACTGAAAGATCAAATTGAATACCAACACCTTTACGAGGCGGGACTTATGCGTGCTATCGGGGATTGGTTATTGGGGATGAATGCCACACGTGCATATACTTTACGTTTTGCCAAAGGGGTTGGAAAGGAGCGTCAAGTGCTTAGTATAGGAAGGGTACAGACTCCTACACTAGCACTAATTGTCAAACGTCAACACGAAATAGAGCATTTTGTCCCGCGGACGTATTGGGAACTTAAAACACTCTACCGCGATACCACTTTTTCAGCACAATTGCCTGCAGAAGAGGATGAGTATGCAATTACCTCTCTTGAACAGGGCCAGCAACTAGTAGATAGGATTAAGGATCTTCCTTTAGAAATTACTTCGGTAGAAAAGAAAAAGGGCATGGAATATGCTCCACGTCTTTTTGATCTAACTTCGTTACAAGTAGAGTGCAACAAACGGTATGGCATGACTGCGGATGATACGCTTAAGGTAATACAAAGTCTTTATGAGAAACATGTTACCACTTATCCTCGTGTGGATACTACCTTTCTTAGCGATGATATCTACCCCAAAGTACCTGCCACGTTGCGTGGTATTCAAGCCTATTTTCCGCAAGTAGAGCCGTTGTTGCCGCTTAGAGCGGATGGAGGTAAGGGGGCTGGTAGTTTGCCTAAATCCAAGAAGGTGTTTGATAATAGTAAAGTTACAGATCACCATGCTATTATTCCTACGGGGCAACGTCCCGACAACCTCACTGAACTAGAGCGTAAGGTCTATAATATGGTGGCTCTCCGTTTTATTGCGGCTTTCTATCCACCATGTCAGGTGGCTACGACTACGGTTCTCGCGTGCGCAGGCGATGTGTCTTTTAAGGTGACTGGACGCGAAGTTCTTGCGCAAGGCTGGCGTGAGGTCTTCGCCAAAGAGAAAACAGATGATGAAGTGGAGGAGCAAAAATCTTTGCCTGCCTTTCGTAAAGGTGAATCAGGAACACATCAACCACAACTTCAGGAGAAAACCACAACACCTCCTAAATACTATACAGAAGCCACTCTGCTTCGTGCGATGGAAACTGCGGGTAAAACCGTTGATGATGAGGAGTTGCGCGATGCTATGAAGGAGAATGGTATTGGACGTCCAAGTACTAGAGCTGCTATTATTGAAAAACTATTCCAGCGCAAATATATTGTACGTGAAAAAAAGAATATTCATGCTACGCCTTTGGGAATCAGTTTGATACAAACGGTTATATCGCCATTGCTGAAGTCGGCCGAACTTACGGGCATTTGGGAGAAGAAACTCCGTGCAATTGAGCATGGGGAGTATACTGCGCAACTTTTTCTTGATGAACTCAAGCAGATGACGGTGCAAGTGGTACGTGAGGTAAAAGCGGATAAGTCAGGAATGAGATGTCCTGTTTGTGGGCGCGGTACTATTATCCGTGGAAGAACGCGTTATGGCTGTTCGTGTTGGCGAGATGGGTGCTCCTATGCCGAACCTTTTGACTAGGATTAGCTGGCGTTATGTACCGCAGAATAACCAGATAATAACCATACAATTTCAATCTTAAATACTACTCTTATGAAACAAATCTTTGTCCTTTTGCCTATTTTGGCATTCGCTTTGGTAGGTTGTAGTCCTACTCCTCAAAACAATAAGCCTATGAATAATGAAGTGATTGAGGCTATTATGTCGCGTCGTAGTATACGTCAATATCACCAGCTGCCAGTGGCACGTGATACCATGATGCAAATTATGACCTGTGGTATCAATGCTGCAAATGGTCAGAATAAACAGTCTTGGGAAGTGCGTATTGTTGATAATCCAACTAGTATGCAACAGATTAAGGATATGATGGTTAAGGGAAATCCCTCCCTACAACTAGAAATGGTATCTGGTTGTATGCGTAATGCACCAGTAATGACTTTCATTGCACGAGATTTAGGCTATGATTTTTCAACTTACGACTGTGGTTTATTGGCTGGAAACATGATGATTGCAGCTCAATCCTTAGGTGTGGGCAGTATCTGTTTAGGTAGTCCTGTTCGTTTTATTAATGATGCTGAGAATAGTGCAGAGATTCTGGCGTTGTTAGGCTTTAGTGAAGGGTATGAGCTTTGTTTATGTGTCGGTTTTGGATATGCAAATGAAACTCCTTCTGCTAAGCCCCGTGATATAAATAAAGTAAAGTATCTAGAATAAGGTAATGTATCTGGAGTACAAAATCAATGATAATAAAATACTCTAATCTTATGAAACGTATTCTTTTTATTTTCTCTTTGGCTATCTGCATATTGCTTTCTTCGTGTGGAAATCATAGTGGTTCATCGCTACATTTTGACGCAGATAGTGCGCGAGTGCTTATCGAAAAAGCAATTGCCGATTCTCTTATTCCAGGTGCTGTGCTATGCGTAGTGGATGATGGGGAAATAATACATTTGGAGGCATACGGCTATCGTGCTATTGTTCCAGAATATGAGAAGATGACAATCAACACTATCTTCGATCTTGCTTCGGTGAGCAAGCCTACAGGTGCAGGCACGGCAGCGTTGCTATTGGTGAAAGAAGGTAAACTATCTGTTGATGATTTGGTATGCAAGTATATTCCAAACTTTCACCCCGATGTGACTGTGCGCCATTTGATGACCCACTATTCGGGACTACCGGCGTATTTTATTGCAGCTCCAATGGAGAAGGTGTATTTGGAGCGTTTGGGTAAACTTACTGACACAGAGCAAGTACGCAGAGATTTTACAATTGACTCTATTGCACGCTGCAAACGTCCTACAGCTATAGATGAGAAGTATCGATATTCGTGTTTGAACTTTATCTCGTTGCAACGCGTGGTGGAGACAATTGTGGGTGCGGATGTGAATACTTACCTACGCGAGAATTTGTATGCTCCTCAAGGTTGGGAGACGATGGGTTGGTTGCCTGATAAAGCAAATATCGAGCGTATCGCTCCTACGGAATGGAACGAGAATGCGAAATTGCGTGGCGATGTGCATGACCCTGTGGCTCGTGTGATGATGTGTGGTATATCGGGCAATGCGGGCGTGTTTGCTACCGCAGAGGAGATAGGCAAGTGGGCTATTTGGTATATGAATCAGCCAAAAGAGGTGCGCGAAAGTGCTTGTAATGCAGGTCTTTGGACGGAGGAGGTGCAATTGGCTGCAGACACGTTGCAGACTACAGTTGAGAGTAGGCATACTGGCTATACGGGAACGAATGTGGTGGTTTGGCCAGAGTACAATCGCGCTGTGGTGCTCTTAGCTCACCGCGTACATCCATACGACAAGGGCAGTATGTACCGCTTACGTACCGCTATTAAAGAGTTGGTAAGACCATAAGGGGATGGTTATAAGTAAAGGCATGTCCAAAAGGGCATGCCTTTACTTATGATAGAATTACAATATTTTGAAAAAAAGTTTTACACGCGTGCTTGCATATATGAAAAAAAAGTTATATCTTTGCACTCGCGTTTAGTAGAACTTACTCCCGCCCCCTCGCTAAGGGAAGGAAGTAGGGCCATGAGAAGTGAGAAATGTATATAGCGATAGCAGGAAATATTGGAGCAGGGAAGACTACGCTGACAAAAATGTTGGCGAAGTACTACGGTTGGGAGCCACGCTTTGAATCGGTGAACTTTAATCCGTATTTGGAGGATTATTACACAGACATCAAACGTTGGTCGTTCTGCGTGGAGACCTATTTTCTGAAAGAGCGTTTCAAAGATATGCTTCGAATTAAAGAGGTGGAACACACCATCGTACAAGACCGAAGTATCTTTGAAGGCGTGCATGTGTTTGTGACCAACAATTACCTGCGTGGCGACCTATCGGAGCGCGATTATCGGACTTATATGGAATTGTTTGGTCATATGAAACGCCTAATGCGTATGCCCGACCTAATGATATACCTGCGCAAATCGGTGCCTTCGCTAATCGCACAAATACAAAAACGTGGGCGCGACTACGAGAAAACTATGCAACTGGACTACCTGCGCGACCTGAATGAACGGTATGAGGAGTTCATATACAAACAATATGAGGGCAGAGTGCTGGTGATAGAAAGCGATGATCTAGACTTCGAAAATAATCCCGAGGACTTTCGCAAAGTGATAAACAAAATAGATGCAGAGTTGTTTGGACTTTTTAGTGCCGAAAACTTCGGAGGGTAGCTCTTTTGCGCAAGAAATCTAAATAAATATCATGTATAGTAGCTGATTTTTATTGCCATAAATCTTCAGTGAATGTATGCGAAATGAATAAGAACGTAAAAAAATAAGATTATGCATATAGCAGTAGCAGGAAACATTGGTTGCGGTAAGACCACTTTGACCAACATGCTCGCCAAACATTATGGTTGGGAGCCACGCTTCGAGAGTGTGGAGTTTAATCCTTATTTGGAGGATTTCTATGCGGACATGGGCCGCTGGTCGTTTAACTTGCAGATATACTTCTTGAACAAACGCTTCAAAGATGTGGTGGATATATCCAATTCCAACGAGTTTATTATCCAAGATCGCACTATCTACGAAGACGCACGTATCTTTGCTCCAAACTTACATCGTCAAGGTTTTATGTCCGATAGGGACTTTGATAACTATCGCGACTTGTTTGATTTGATGATGTCGCTCGTAAAGATGCCCGATCTAATGATTTATATCCGATCTACTATACCTAATCTAGTTGCTCAGATTCAAAAACGCGGTCGTGCATATGAGGCAAGTATGCGTATTGACTATTTGCAGGGCTTGAACGAACTGTACGAGAACTGGATAGCGGACTATAAAGGTAAACTGCTCATCATTGATGGCGATACCATTAAGTTTGGCGATAAGCCAGAGGATTTTCGCTATGTAACAGACCGTATAGACGCGGAACTCTTTGGCTTGTTCCCCTTTGAGGGAAACGCTGAACATGGAAGGGAAGTGAAGTAGGACGCTGCGCTATAGGACGCATGCGGGCTATTGGATATAGGCTATTGGATATAGGATATTGGGTGATGATTAAGCGTTTTTTGGATTATATTGCCATAGAGAAACGGTACTCGGTACGTACCCTAGGAGAGTACAGAGATGATCTGAAAGCATGGTGCGCGTTCTTAGGATGGACGGTGGAGGAGTTTGACCCTAAAAAGGTAGATGCAGGGGATGTGAAGGCGTGGATGATTGAGATGCTGGATAAGCAAAAACAGTCGCCACGCAGCGTGAAAAGGCGGTTGTCGGCCGTGAAGAGTTTTTATAAGTTCTTGCTGCGGGTGGGGTTGGTGAAAGTGGATATTACACGTGCGATAGTATCACCAAAGACAGATAAACCGTTGCCTCTATACTTTCGCGAGAGTGAGATGCAAGGGGTGAAAATCAACCAAGAACGCGACTGGAGCGGGGATATGAGCGAAGAGGAACAGTTGATGCACTTGCGCGATTACCTGATGGTGGAGATGTTGTATCAGACAGGTATGCGTCGTGCGGAGTTGGTGGGGTTGAAAGAGGTAGACGTGGATACGCGACAACAACAAGTAAGAGTGTTCGGTAAGCGAGCCAAAGAACGAATTGTGCCGATAGGCGAGGGACTATGCGAACTAATAGAGGAGTATCGGAAAAATAAATGCAGTTTTTTTGGCGAGAGAGCAGGGATTGGCACGTTTCTTGTGCGGAAAAATAGAAAAGGCGAATGGGTAGAAATGGATGCGCACACCTTATATAATATAGTGCGTGCGCGTATGGGCGAAGTGAGCACGCTGAAAAAACATTCGCCACACGTATTGAGGCACACGTTTGCGACAAGCATGCTGAACAACGGAGCGGATATACGAACGATACAAAGCCTGTTGGGGCATGCAAGTTTGGCAGCTACACAAGTCTATACACATGCCACCTTTGAGCAGATAAAAGAAGTGTATAAGGACGCCCATCCGCGGGGAAGGAGAAAGGTGAAAATTGAACGGTGAAAACGACCAGGCGATGCTTGGTGATAATAATAATTAACTTAAATAAAAAAAGGAGGAAACCATGAAACTGAACGTAAAAGCTGTGAATTTTGAGATTGCAGAGCGTCTTGAGAAGTACATTGAGAAAAAAACGCGGCGTTATGAAAAATTGCTTTCTCCTTCCGCAGAGTTGGAAATCCGAATGACGGTGGTGAAACCTGAAACAAACCTGAACAAAGAAACCGCCATTCGTATTTTAGGCATGGGAGTGGAGTTGTATGCTCAAAAAGTGTGTGATTCATTTGAGCAAGGAATTGATGAATGTCTAGAAGCATTGGATAAGCAATTAGAAAAGCAAAAAGATAGATAAAATCATGTTATTTTGAGCAATAAGCGGGGTTTTTGCCCCGCTTTTTTGCAAAAAATAAAAGAAAATTGCATTTTTTTTGTAAAATATTTGGTCAGTTAAAAAAAAAGCAGTACCTTTGCACCGCTTTTCCGCCGACGTGTTAGAAGGCATGGCAGAATAGCCGAAAAGTGACCCGCCTCTTTAGCTCAGTTGGCCAGAGCACGTGATTTGTAATCTCGGGGTCGTTGGTTCGAATCCGACAAGAGGCTCCAAAAGTGTAACATTGAAATAAAGAAATGGGAGTATTCCAGAGCGGCCAAATGGGGCAGACTGTAAATCTGCTGGTTTTCACCTTCGGTGGTTCGAATCCATCTGCTCCCACATAAAAAAATAACCGTCGCGGAAGTCGTGGTTAATTCGCGGAAATAGCTCAGTCGATAGAGCACTAGCCTTCCAAGCTGGGGGTCGCGGGTTTGAGCCCCGTTTTCCGCTCGATTTTTATTTATACGCTCGTGTTTTTCGAGTAGTTGCGGATAAGTCCGTGTTGCTGATGTAGCTCAGTGGAAGAGCGCATCCTTGGGAAGGATGAGGTCGCGGGTTCAACTCCCGCCATTAGCTCAGAGGTTTTTAGCAACCGAACGATACTCTCTAGGGAGTATTGTGTTGTGTAAAAACAATTAATGAAATTGGTAAAACTTATAGATTATTAACGTTAATAACTAAATTCTAGAATTATGGCAAAAGAAAAATTTGACCGTTCGAAACCACACGTGAACATTGGTACAATTGGTCACGTTGACCACGGTAAAACTACTTTGACTGCGGCTATTACAACTGTATTGGCTTCTCGTGGTCTTTCTGAGCTTCGTTCATTCGACTCTATCGACAATGCTCCAGAGGAGAAAGAGCGTGGTATTACTATCAACACTGCACACGTTGAGTATCAAACAGCTACTCGTCACTACGCTCACGTTGACTGCCCTGGTCACGCTGACTACGTAAAGAACATGGTAACTGGTGCTGCTCAAATGGACGGCGCAATCATCGTAGTAGCTGCTACTGATGGTCCTATGCCTCAA
>JAZNMT010000046.1:0-36261 GCA_045579895.1 Paludibacteraceae bacterium | reverse complement strand
GTATCGAGTGTAACAAGTGTGCATATGTCTGTCCTCACGCATGTATCCGCCCATTCGTCATGGACGAGGAAGAGGTGAAGGGTATCCAAGGCACCACACGCGAGATGAAAGCTCCTGCGGCTATGAAGGGCATGCACTTCCGCATGCAAGTGGGCGTGCTCGACTGCCTTGGCTGCGGCAACTGCGTGGACGTTTGTCCTGGCCATCCTAAGACTGGCAAAGCCCTCCAAATGGTGCCACTCGAGAGCCAAATGCTCGAGGCACAAAACTGGGCTTACTGCACCGATAATGTGAAGTCTAAACAACACCTCGTAGATATCCAATCCAATGTCAAGAACAGCCAGTTCGCTACTCCTCTCTTCGAGTTCTCTGGTGCTTGCTCGGGTTGCGGTGAGACTCCATACCTCAAACTCATCAGCCAACTCTTTGGCGATCGCGAGATCGTAGCCAACGCTACGGGTTGTACCTCTATCTACTCTGGTTCTGTACCATCTACTCCTTATACCACCAACGCACAAGGTCACGGTCCTGCATGGTCCAACTCCCTCTTCGAGGACTTCTGCGAGTACGGTCTCGGTATGCAAATCGCTCACCGCAAGATCCGCGAGCGTTTGGCGGCTCTCTTCACCAAGGCACTCAGCTGCACTTGCTGCACCGAGGAGATGAAGGCGATGTTCCAAGAGTGGCTCGACAACCAAAACGATGCTACTATCACCAACCGCCTCTACGAACCTATCGTAGCTGCTTGCGAGGCATGCGGTTGCGATACTTGCAAAGAGATCCTCAACTACAAAGACCATATTGTTAAACGCAGCCAATGGATTGTCGGTGGCGACGGTGCTTCTTACGACATCGGTTACGGCGGTCTCGACCACGTGATTGCTTCAGGCGAAGATGTGAATATCCTCGTACTCGATACCGAGGTTTACTCTAACACCGGTGGCCAAGCATCTAAATCTACTCCTATCGGTGCTATCGCTAAGTTCGCTGCTGCGGGCAAACGTGTACGCAAGAAAGACTTGGGTATGATTGCTACTACTTATGGTTATGTCTATGTAGCGCAAATCGCTATGGGTGCAGACCAAGCACAAACCTTGAAAGCTATCCGCGAGGCAGAGGCTTATCCAGGTCCATCATTGGTGATTGCATACGCTCCATGTATCAACCACGGTTTGAAGGCAGGTATGGGTAAGAGCCAAGCTGAGGAGGCAAAAGCAGTTGAGTGTGGCTACTGGCACCGGTGGGGTTACAACCCAGCACTTGAGGCAGAGGGCAAGAACCCATACTCTTTGGATAGCAAGGAGCCACAATGGGATAAGTTCCAAGACTACTTGATGGGTGAGGTTCGTTTCGCTTCAGTGGCTAAGCAATACCCTGAGGAGGCAGCCGAGCTCTTCGCTGCCGCTCGCGAGAACGCTCAATGGCGTTATCGCTCATATCTCCGTATGCTCAGCACTAACTGGACCAACGAGGAATAATTCCTTATATAATAATACCAAAAGAGCCATCCATTGGGGTGGCTCTTTTATTTCTCGCCTTTCTATGTCCATTGCTCCCGAATGCTATTCGGGTACTTTTCCAAAAAAGCACTTTTCTTAAGATTCCCCTCCCTTGTACCTTTTCTATCCCTCTCGGGTAAAAAACCAACGATGAACCAAAGACGAACCAAGGAACGACCAAGGAACTCCGAAACTGAAAAAGTGCAGTTTCTTAAGATTGCACCATCTCTCTAACCCCTAAACAGTAGCGCCTTCGGCGCGTCCCCTAAACCATAGCTCCGTTGCTTGCCCCTCCACCCGCCGAAGGCGCACAACCTGCGCATCGCGCACTCTACCTCGCGCTGCGACTTAACTGCGGCTTGGCCGCCACCCCTACACTTCACACCCCAAAATCGCACAATTTTAACAATTTCTGCGATTTTCCTTGCCCAATTCAAAAAAATGTTGTATATTTGCGGTCGCAAATTAATATAAACTGATTTAAAACTTAGATTTAATACAATGGGATTATTAGTTTATCAATTTGGACCATATCGAACGACACATGAGAGGGAGCAATTTCGCATCTTGTGTTCAGCATTACAAGAATATTATGCAAAAAACAATGAATGGTGCATTTTTTTAAGCAATTATAATATTTACGATTCTGAACTTGACGGACTTCTAATCAAACAAGATGCTATCATTTGCGTTGAATTTAAGAAATATGGAGGAGAAATAACTGCCGTTGATAATGGGCAATGGAAAACAGCAGATGGAACCGTGATTAAAGGTGGTTCTGGAAAGACAGTTTACCAACAGGCAAACATTAATCACATATGCACTCGTAAGGGACTTAAAGCTGCGACTTCACTCAGTAATAAACAATTGAGCGATATTGCTGCACTTGTTGTTTTTCATCGTCCAATAACCACACTCTACAATAATCTTAGTGAAGTAACACAATGTTGGCTTCATATTACAGATAACAATCATTTTATTGAAAAGGTTCAAGATATTACAACAGACAAGTTGTATTTAGAACCCTATCAAATGCAAAAATTAATTCATGAGTTAGCTTTAGATGACTACTATTTATTAGAGGAATATAGTAATCGCGAATTACTAGAACAGGATTTTGAAAAAGAAGAGGTACCTGTAGAAATAGAAGTGCCCTTTCAACCGATTAATGAGATTAAAAGGTTTAGTCCAAAGGAAATGGTGAACGAAAATACAAAGCCTAAAATTACTCAAGATTCACCAATATCTCCGTTACCAATATTTTCTGCATATAATAGAGAAGAAGTTGAGATATGGGCCAAAACTATTTTTCACGACCTTAGAATTGATAAATTTATTGAAGTATATGATACCATTATAGATACGGTGCCATCATGGGTAATCAATGAACGAGGGTATCGATTTGTAGTTGTATCATTTATGTTCCATGATGAAGTACAAGCTTTTGAGCAATATACTCATCTCCAAGTGCGACATCACAAAACCTATAACTACTGGTTTTGTGATGCAATGAAAGAACCATCGTCTAATGCAATTATTGAAGAAGTCGCGAATTTGTCTACAGACAACAATCTTGGAGTGGAACATTTAACCCAATTTGATACATTCCATTATACTCTTCCTTCATGGTTAGATAATGTGTTATACGAAAAATTAGGTGCACAATATGCACCAGATTATGAATCCTTCTCTACAAATTTAGGTGCAGATAAAGAAAAGAACAAAGTATATCTAGGGACTTATTTCCCTCGTAGTTGTGCAGAATCTTATTTTATTGCAAAGAATCTATTCAAAAATCCTATTATTAAGGAAAGATTAAAAAATCGCGAAGTGTTAAGCATTTTGGATATTGCTTGCGGAACAGGTGGTGAAGTAATGGGTATGCTATTTGCTATTTTTGATATGCTTCCTGATGTAAAGCATGTTTCTATTTGCGCAATTGATGGGAATCTTCATGCCTTAAATTTTTTCAAGAAGGTGCTTCTGTATTTTAAAGAAATGTATCCAACAAAGATGATTGAAGTAAGCAACGCTGCTATCCCTGTAAGCAGTATTGAAGACTTACAGTTGTTAAGCGATGTTATATCTGATGATTTTGATTTTATCTTATCAAATAAAAGTGGTAATGAATTGTTATCAATTTTAAAATCATCTGATAATGTATATGAAGTTTTGTTAAATTCTTTTGCGCAAAAGCTATCAGCAAATGGATTAATGTGGTTGCTAGATGTAGCTTCTAAGAACAAAAATGGCAAATATTGTCCCATAGACCTTAATGAGGCTTTTAATAACTTCGTTAAGTTACATCCAGAATTTCGATCAATAGTACCAGTTGCATGTGCCCTTTATGAAAATAAATGCTCTCAATCATGTTATACCCAAAGATTAATTAGAGTATCCCATAGCAAAAAGGTTAATGATATTAGTAAATTTTCATATAGAATCATCGCTCGTGCCGAGTTAGCAAAGGCTGTGTTATTCAAAACAAAGGAAAACCAATATGTTATAACTCCAGATAAGGAAGAAAAATGTTGTTGTCCTTATTCGCAAGGAGATACACTAACTAATGCATTTATAATAAATCAATAATATGGAAGACAATGATGTTGCTGTAGAAGATTTCTACATTGATTATGGAAAAATGGATGCTCTACAACGAAAGTATGTAGATAGAAAGGTAAGTCGTGGCATGGTCGTATGTGGTGCGGCTGGTACTGGTAAATCCTTAATCGCTTTGCATAAGGCAAAGCAAGTGGCTCAGTTAGGATCATATGCGATAGTCGTATATACCAAAACACTGCGTCGTTATTTCGAAGACGGTTTAAAAGCACTGAAATTAAAAAATGTATACCATTATCACTATTGGAAAAGGCTAAAGGAGAATGATATGTTTCCCCATGTTAAGTATTTAATTGTAGATGAGTGTCAAGATTTCACATCAGATGAAATTAATGAGCTCAGAAAGTCTGCTGAGATCTGTTTCTTTTTTGGAGATTCTGCCCAATCAATAATGAAGTTTAGAGGTCCAGTTCAGTCTGTACAACAAACAGCAATTGATATGGGAGAGATAATGCTACCACTTCAGATTAATTATCGCCTAACAAAAGAAAATGCTCGTTTGGCTGAACATATTCTTCCTAATGAGGACATTGTTGATAATTGCGTGCGTAGCGGAGTAAAACCTCAACTTATTAAAAGTGTAACTTTTGACAACCAATTAGATAAAGTTATAGATTTAATTAAGCACCAATCACTAACAAGCGTCGGTATACTTATGCCCTTTAACACTAAAGAGAAGGCTTTTTCATATTTGGGAAGTGAAAAAATGTCTGTTGAGTATGTTAAAGATTATTTTTTAAGCAATGGTATTCCTTGTGAATATAAGTATGATGACTTGAAAGAAACTGAATTAGATCTTAATTTTCACTCTACTACTCCTAAAATAATGACTTGGTGGTGTGCGAAAGGGTTGCAATTTAAGGATGTCTTTCTATTAAATTGTAATTGCTTATGCAAACCTGAAGATATCGAAGATAAGCGAAATGCGGTATTTGTTGCAGCAACACGTACTAGCGAAAGATTGTATGTTGCATATTCTGGAACTTTAAGTTCTTTCTTCCCAAGTGCAGATTCTGATATCTTCTTGCAGCAGCAGAGCGATGATGATATTCTGGGATAATCTTAACTATATTTATTAATCTTAACTATATTTATTATGAAACTATATTACTTAACCAACACATTAAATATTGATAATATACTGACTTCTGAGTGCTTATCTCCATTGTCTGTATATTCACTGCGTAAGTTTGGCTATAACTCTTTTGAATCAGCTCCATTGGGCGGAAAAGTGGATATATCAAATAGTATCCTTTTATTTGCCAAAATTCCGTATTATCGAGTTGACTCTAAGGAATTAGAATGTGCTCCAATGATTTTAGAAATTACAGATACCAATCTTGATACAATGGTTGAGGATATCTCACAACACCGAGATGCATCTGTATTTCTGGTCAAAGGCAATCAGTCTATTGTGCTTACACCTATTAATTGTCGCATTCTATTTACAGATATGCGGGCATATAGAATGGCGCGTTTAAAATGTCAGGATAGCAAGTGTAATAAATGGTGGGAGTATTTTGAAATGGAGATTATCAACATAAACAAAAGTGTTGTTTTGGAAGATATGTTGAAAGGTATCAGCATAAAAAATATTTCATCTCCAAACATTCACAAAGAAATTCTTGTGAATCGACAAAAAGGGTTATTATGGGGATATGTATTAGGATATTTCAGGTCACTTCCCTCGAATATAGCTAGATTAAGAGCTATCCAAAAAAACATTTATAACAATGTTGCATCTATCATTAATGCTGGTGGAAAAGCATTACCTACTTTTGTTGATAGGATTAAAACCTTAGATGAAAAGTATCGGGAAATAGACCCTGTACGAAATCAGTTAATATCATCTTGGAATAATGAATTAAAAGAACTTAACTTTAATAATGATCAAACAGAGTTCTTGTATAATACTTTAGAGATGTATACCCCGTTGCTTTATGCATATGCAAAGTATAACAAAGTTCAATTAAGAACACCTATTTTCACTGGTGTATTATTTAATTTTTCTTGGTCACTATATCAAGAAGCATTAGTTCGACATACTCAAGCTATCATCAAGAGCGCTTTGGAATCTAAAGATAAGAACATCCAATTAAAAGATAAATTTATAAATACCGATAATGGATTGACCACATTCGGCAATTCGGAACAAGATGATATTTTTGCATTAATTATTCAGAACCTGCTTCTATCTCAAGCAAATCCTTTAACGATAGAGCATATCCGTGTAGATAAATTGAATATAGTCAAGCGATTTAATGAGATTTATAAAAGTCGTATAGGTAACGAATATAAAACAACTAAAATTTATGACTACATGTTGGGAATTGTTCATTGCATTCGCGATAACGAATCATTTGATCCTCTCTCAACAGAAGATGCGTTGTTACAAAATATTGCTGCATTCATTTTAAAGGGCGATAGTTTCGATGAAATGATGACATATATGATCGAGAAAGGTATTTCTACATTTGAATACGCAACTGCAATGTGGTGTGCATGTGAAGGTTATGTTGATCTGTCACGAAATACTATACACTCAATACCTTCTAAGGAATTTAAGTTGTCTAGTATATATAACCAAGTTCATACTTTGGTATATAATCAGGCTATAAATATATCTCTTAACAAACAACCTCAAATAGTTGTAAGTGATTCAAATATTCATACAGGTTATTCTCTAAATAGGGTTCATATGGACGAGCGCTTTCAACAATTCCCGTTAAAAACTCAAAAGAAGGTAGAATCAGCTATTGAGTTGGAGAGCGATATTCAAAACGCTGAAGCATTTTTAAAAATTTTGGATAGTTTTATATCACCTCGTAGTACAGCTTATACCGCTTTGAAAAAAGGTTTAACAGGAAAAAAATATGGTTCAAAAGAAGAATTCCAAGCAAAAATAGAAGAAATTTGTAAGTCTATTGGAGGAGAAGAATTAAAGAAGAGTGTTCGAGGTAAGGAATGGATGGGAAAAAAGTATACATATCTTCAGGCTATAGAAAGAACCATAGAATTAGAGTCTAAAAGAGGAGATTCTCAAGCTTTGCTATTTATACTTGATAATACTTTTAAAGAAAATACAAAAGAATATCGTACGATAGCATCCATTCTTAATGTAGCAGTAAAGTTAACACATAGTGGAGTTAAAAAAGAATCTCATTCATTGATTAGGTTAAAAAATAATAGTGACATGGCATCTTTGTTTGCTACAAGTGTATTGGAAGATCTTGATTGGATACCTGAATGTGAAGGAATAATATCTAAACCTACTGGTAAAAAACAGTTTAGAGAAGATGCTCTATATGTAGTACACGAACATTTGGATGGAAAATCTAAGAACGAGAAAGAGAATAAAGATGTAATAAAACACTTATATTTCTTATTAGCAAAGAAAATCAAGGAAAGCAAGAGAGAGTATAACTTAAGTGAAATCAACGCTATAGAAAGTTATTTAAAACAAAAATATGCCATCCGATAAAATTAACATATACACGCAGAGTGGAGAACTACTAGAAGCAGCTGCTCCTGTCATAATATCTGCAAGTCGTTCGACGGATATCCCTGCATTCTATGCGGAATGGTTCTTCAATCGCTTGGAGAAAGGCTATTGTATTTGGTATAATCCATTCAATCAAAAGCCAATGTATATATCATTTGCAAAATGCAAAGTAATTGTTTTTTGGACGAAAAATCCCAAACCCATTATACCATATCTCCACGAATTAGACAAACGAGGGATACATTATTATTTTCAAGTAACATTAAATGACTATGTTGCTGAAGGTTTTGAACCGAATGTACCATCAATTTCAGAACGCATAGAAACATTCAAAGAATTATCTAATTTGATAGGAAAGGAACGTGTCATTTGGAGATATGATCCTATCATTGTTACCCATGCTTTGAAACCAAAAGAACATCTTAAACGAATTGCCGATATAGGAAATCAGCTTAAGAACTGTACAGATAAACTAGTATTTAGTTTCGTGGATGTGAAAGCATATCGTAAAGTGCAAAACAATTTAGTAAAAGAGACCTCTTGCTTTACTCGCGAAACGATTGAAATGGCAGAACCTACAGAATATCAACGCAATGAAATTATAGATGGGCTTTGTTGGATTCGAGAAGAATGGAAAAATCAAAATTGGAATCTTCAATTAGCCACATGTGCAGAAGAGTTTGACTATGAAAAATATGGTATAGAGCATAATCGCTGTATAGATGGAGAGTTAATGGAAAAACTATGGAGCGAGGATAAGGAATTGGTCTATTATTTGAGAACTGGACAATTACCCACACCAGATTTATTTGGAGATATACCAGAAATACCATCCACTCAAAAGAACTTAAAAGACAAAGGACAAAGAAAAATTTGTGGTTGCATGGTAAGCAAAGATATTGGTATGTATAATACATGTAATCATCTTTGTGTTTATTGTTATGCAAACACAAGCAAAGAGGTCGTCCAAAAGAATATGTCTAAATTTAATGCAAACTCAGAAAGCATCATTGGATAAATATTTGAAACAGCAGTGTAGATGCTACTCGTGACGTATTTGAGATCAGTTGTGAAATCGTTTCAAGCATTGTTGACATTGATGGAAAATGCAACAGGCAAACCAGTAGCTGGTCGCGAAGAACAAGTTATAAACGAAGACATCTCTCCAATTGACATGGAAGAGGTAAATGAGGTAGAAATATAATTATATTAACTATTTGAATTAAACTGAAGGATTATGAAAGAATTTTATGACTCGATAGATCAATGGGGATTTGGTTGGGTGTTTTGGGCTATAGCTCTATGTATGGTTGGCGCATGGCTTTTTGTTAGAATCAATTATAAAAAGAATAATTCCCGTAATTTGAGGAATGCTTTGCCTGGCATATATACTTCATTAGGTCTTTTAGGTACGTTTTTATCTATTTGGTATTCTCTAAGCAATATTTCTACTATTGATAATATTGATATTGCTGAAATTATTCGTGGTCTTGTTCCTGCCTTTACTACTTCAATTGTAGGTCTGATATTAGCTCTTGCTGCCACTCTATACAACAAAAAACTGTATGGAGATGAAGACCGTTCGTATGAACTTCATCACACAGACCCAAATGTCCTTTTACAAAATTGTGTTACTGCTCTTCAAAATATCCAACTTAATACCGAGCAAGTTCCTTCATCATTAGGGGTTGTAAATGCTAAATTGCTTGAGCAAAAATCAGCTCAAGATGGCTTTAAGGATAAGTTAGAATCCATACTTGATGAATTTAAAAAACAAGAGGAAAATAATAAACAATTAAATAAGCAGTTGAATGAAAATATGGCAAAGCAAACTGAAGCTTTGCAATCTTTCATTACCAATTTTGTTAATCGAATGGATGAGATATTTAAGCAAATGCAAACATCTATAAATCAACAAGTGCAGACATTCGGTACCGAACAATTTGAAAAAACAAGTAAAGTGCTTGAAGAAATAACTAAACAAATGAGTGAAGTTTCTACCAAGTTAATATCTCATCAGGTTGAGGCTATGAAGACTATGGCTTCAAGCACAACAACACAATTAGAAACCTTTAGTACTGCCCAACAGGAGAAATTTAATGCGTTGCTTGAAGCTCAAACAAAGCAAGTTGAAGCTATTGGTACTCAAAATGCAGAATCCTTGCAGCAAATGGTTGATCTGAAAGAAGCATATGCAGAAACTAGTAAAAAATTGATAGATGATAATCAAGCGAAAAATAAAGAGTTGTGCGATTTCGTTAGTAATTCTATGTCGGATTTAGTAACTAATATAGATGATAAGGTTCGTAAACAATGTGAAACTTTGACGACATCTATTACTAACTGTGTAGAATTGTTGCAAGAAAGTTATACGTTTATTGATAGTAAGATAGCTCAAATTAAATCTGATTATGAGCAATCAACACTAGCATATAAGGATGCTGTTCAAAATGCACATGACATTAATGATTCTTTTGAAAAAACGATAGTTCAAGTTGATAATAGTATTAAATCATTGACTAAGACTAATGAAGGTGTTGATAATGTAATTGCGTTGTTGAATGAACGTCAAACTAATATTGAACTTCTTGTTCAAAAGATACAGGAGATAAGTTCGGCAATCGCCGTTTTACAACAATTAGAGATTCAACTTAATAAATTGTCAAATAAATGAATTGGTTTCGAAAAAACGAAGACGAAGATCATAATTTCTTTCAGAACTATACCGACCTTTTGAGCGGTTTCTTGATTGTATTTATAATTGCGAGTCTGATATTTTACCGTGATTATATAACTTTAGATGGTTGGAATAAACAAAATGGAGGTGATGTTAAAGGTGTTACTCGTGACTTAGAGTTAGCACGAAAGTTGAAAGCCTTTGCGCGTGCGCAGATGGAACTGACTGAGAATAATAAATACATATATTATAATTCTCAGGCAGATCGCTTTGAATGTGATGTACAAAGTATCTTTGAACCAAATTTATCTTCGTTGCAATCGGGGGCTGAAACAAAGATTTTAGAAGCAGGGAAGGAGTTGAATGCTATTCTTAAGGAATGTAAATCTGATAATATTGAGTTTAAATTAATAATTGAAGGTCGTGCATCACGGTATAAATGTAAAATACCAGATTCTAATGAACAACAAAGATTAGAAAAGGTTAGTCTAGAAAGAGCTAAATATCTTTATAATGTATGGGATAAGAATAATACGCTTACACAAGTTACTGATATGGAAAAAGATGTCGTTGTAACCGGTAGTGGCGTATTTGGTTATAATAGATACACAGGTGTGGATAAAGAGGACTTAAATAGAAGGGTTGTGATTCAAATTATTCCTTTTATAAAATATTGTGAAAAGAAATGAAAATTCGTAATATACAAGAATATATCAAACAATGGAGTGATTCAGACTCCCTCCATTTGTTAGGGACTGATGACGAACCATTCTTGAGCAAATTAAATGGAGTAGAAACTCAATTGGATGCTTGGATAGAAGGTTCTGCAAGTTTTGCTAATAATGCGCAAGAACAACTCTTTTATGAGTTTGTTCAGAATGCATTTGATGCTGACGCGGATTCCTTGATGTTCTTTATGAACGAAAGTTACTTGATTATTTTAAATAATGGCGTTCCTTTTTTTACAGATCCATGTTCTGACAAGGAGCGAGACGGACAGTTGTATAACTTTTTAGCTAAAGGAAAGTCCCAAAAACGTAATAATAATACCAAATTAGGCAATTTTGGACAGGGTTCGAAACTTTTGTATACTCTGATTGCCGATACTGGATTGCGTAATACCTCAGAACTACTTAACGTATCTATCAAACAGAAAAAACGCGGTCCTTATCTTATTAGTTGGGCTAATGATGCGCAACTCCAGAATTTTTTATTAGATAGAAACCAATGGGAATATGGAGCATTTGATGACTGGGAAAACAATATGTTAGTAGCCAAAATCTTAATGAGCTATTATCCAGTAGCACCTGGTATTGATGAAGATTTATTTTCGAAAGAAGAATTGTCTAACGCAATTGCTTCTTTCGATAAATTAGTAAATCCACGCAGAAATATTAATCGTCTTAGACAAGGAACTGCTCTAATTGTTCCATTAGGAAAGGGCCAGTATGAGCGAATCAATGAACCGAACAATGTAAAACATGTTCGTGAGCGTTTAGGTGATTTTGCTGCGATTCAGGCAGATAAACCCCAAAACAAAAAACATAATCTTCAACATATATATGTTTTTGATGAAGAAGTTCTTCTTCGAAAGGTAAACTCCATATTTTTGGACGATGTGAATATTGAAGGGAATAGAGTTGGTTACCAAATTGCTTTTAATCCAGAATTTGCAACCGCAGGAACAGTCAATTTTTACAAAGCACTTCCTATTCATGAAACGAGATATGGATTAGGATTTATTATTGATAGTGAGAATTTCGAGGTAGACGATTCGCGTCAACGAATTCAGGATAAAGAGAAAACTGCTCAAATACTGCAGATTGTTTTCAAGAAACTTAAGGAGAGTATTTATGACATTATAAGGAATGACGCCTCAAATTGGGATTATATATATCAATCTTTGCTTAATACGAACATTCCTGATGGTGAAGATTATCAGTATATAAGAAACTTGTTTAATGAGTTTTTGTTGCCTATACTGCTAACTCATGTTCATACGAATACAGGTGTTTATATGACCAAAGAAAATGTTTGGCATGCAATACCTGAGTGTATGGCTTCAGTTATTCCTTTATCCCAAATAGGAGTTGCTAAAAATTGGATAAAACAGGAAGATTTTCAAAAACTGAAAAGCTATCATAAAATTGTAATTCAATCTGTTAATATCAAGGATGTTCTTAATTTAGCAGACCAAAGTCGTTTAATATCTTGGATAAAGGAGTTGGCTGCAGAAAAATTTAAGGATTTCTTTGATTTAATTTCTCCGCATATTGAGAAGATTGAAAAGAGAGCATTGCGAACTAATTTTGGTAATGTTTATTCTTGGGCAGATTTAGTGTCAACAAAGAATATTTTATTTGCTATCGAAAATTCTATATTCTCATATTTTGATGCATATCCTAAAATAGAATATTTCCCTATACCGTTATTGCTTTCTGCTCAATACTCCAAAATTAATTATTGGACGACTATATTTGGTAAAGTTGAATCCAACATTGCATTTTATGCTGCAAATTCTGCAGCCCTAAATAGTGCCTGCGGATTATTAAGAGAGATGTACAAAGCAGACCCAAATGTTTTTGGACAAAAAGTGCGTAATTTTTCCTTGCTTTCAAATGTGCATGGGGAAAGATTGCCATTTCGTCAGTTATTTGTTACGCGTCCGCAGGGAACAATTATCTATGATGAGTTCGTCGTGAAGGCACCTCTTCCTTCCAACGCTATGAAGGAGTGGTTTGCTTCTGAAGATTGTTTGTGGGAATGGATAAAGGTTAATTTTGAAAGGATAAAAACTCTTAATGATTGGTCGGATTGTGTGGATAAATATCTGTACGATATTAAATCTGCATATACGCAAACAAAAATTCATCCTTTAGAAGAAAAGAAATTAGATTTGTATTTAGATGATAATGGCGAAATCACATCACCATATAAAGCTTTGTCAAATCAAGGAAAATTAAATAACCATGAATATGAATTATTTACCGATCTTTTTTCTTCTATTTCCTTTGTTCCAACACGCTTTCGCAATAAGTTAGACGAACCATATTTCAGTCTTTCAACCAACAAAATTTCTGTAGATGATTGCTTGACTGATGATACAATGGTTTCTCTTGTAATAGTGCCAATACTTTTTAAGTTGAAGTCATCATTATTGAAGGGAAAGTTTATAAAGAAGAATAATGATAAATATTCTTTTATCTCTTTCAACGGGCGTAATTATCTAGATGTTGGAATAGATAATGAAATTAGAAAGGTTTACAATGGATTAAATTATCATGCTATTCCAGAGGAAATTGTAACATATGTTCCAGATGACTACAAGGTGGAGTGTGCTCCTAACAATAAGGACTTGCTCCTTGATGCAATTAAAGACTCTCCCAACCGAGCATATTTATTGCCCCTTGTAGACAAAGCTGATAACGATGTAAAAGAAAGCTATTTTAAACATATAGAGCTTAATATATCAAAGAAACTTGTAGAGAAAGATATTGAATGGAGAGTTATAAAATATGCTATAACTCATCAAGAGTGGCAAGATTCTGTTTTTGAATCCATATTATTTAATGGCGATAGTTTACCCGATTCTATTCATGGTACTACAGTCGAATGTAATGGAACTCAATATGATATTTATGAACTTATTGAAGATATTAAAGAATCTAATGAGGCAATTGAGAATTTCCTTGCATTATTACCTGAACCCGAATTGTTCCGGCAAACATTCTATGTTGGAGATAGGGTAGAACAAATGGACTATGATGATGTGTATCGTAATATTCCTCCTGATACAGAACTTACGGTTAAGCAATTAGAGTATTGCTTTGACTATGCTATTGCTTCTAATAGAACAGATCTTACATTGGGTTTGGCTGATGAGTCTAACTTACCAGCTGCACTGAGTATGATATACGAGCGTAAATTTAGGAATTTTAATAGGTTGTTCGCTATAAGTGGCTATGATTCAACTTGCCAAGTTTTTGCTGACAAATTAATCTTGCTCAAAGAAGAATATTTACCCAATGTCCTTCATAATTGGTTAACAGAGCATCAAGATGCTTATATGTTAATGGATGATTTACTGACGGTCGATACACCTTTAATAGGTGTGCGTAAAGCTGTTTTAAGTAATCAAGACATATATATTACAGATATTGAGGAATCAGATGTATTAGATAGAACAATCCTTTGGTTAACGAATATAGATGTTCAATATGATTCACAAGCATACCATACGGTTGTAAAATTGTTGAATGCTTTGCCAGATACACTATCAAATATTCCTTTATTGCGTTTTACCAATAGAGCAACCATAACTGATGGAGAAGAGAAAAAAATAGTTCCAATATTGAAACTTTCCTCCTTATTCGAGAATCGGTACTATTTGAATGATGCATTTGAAGCAAGTAGGAAATTCTTTATTCAACACTTTGTAGATAGTAATGAGTTCTATAAGTGGGTTACAAAGCATAATATTTGTATATTTCCTCATACTGAATTTTTAACAGACCATAAGTTAAATAAGAAATTACGTGTTGAAGCTAATCAGATAGCTATAGAGAGTGCAGATTGTAAAGAGTGGTCTGGTATATTATACGAAAAATGGAAGGAATCAAATCCGAACTATAGAATTTTGTTGAGCCAAACTCCAATAGTTATATCATTTACACTTACTTGTAGTGGAGAAATAATATATCAAGAACAGATTGGCAATAAAGAATTTGGTTTTAAACGCACGAACGATAAAGGTGATAATTATGTGATAGTTAGAGACGCATCTACTACCAAACAAGTGATGGATAATCTTAAAATATGTAAAGACGAACCAAGTTTGGATTGGTTCCGTCCTGCGTATATTGAACTATCCGACTTGCTCTTAAATATGATTCAAGAGAAACAAGATGTTGATGCAATCTTATCGCCTACTTATTCAGGTGGAGGAGGTTCTATAGGAAGAAGTGCAAGAGGTAATAGAGGAGGAAATCTTCAAGTACCAGATAATATGCTTGCAGCTGTTAGAAATATGATTAACAACTTGACTGCGGACGAGTTAAATGCTATAGATGAGCGTTGGGAAGATATTCGTAAAGCTCTTCAAACGATGGATGAGGAAGAGCCAACATCTATGGTGCGAGCTACAATTGGTTATATTGGCGAGCAAATCTATGATAGATACCTCACAAAACGCGGTATTACACATGAATATGTGGCAGAGCATGAGGGTGAATATGATTTCAAGGTAGAACAAGGAGAGGAAACAGTATATGTTGATGTTAAAACCAACCTTTATTCTTTGGAGGATGGTACCGCTCCGTTCTATATCCATAAATCGCAAAGTGCGTTTATGCAAAAACATCCAGATGCAAAATTCCGTATTGTTCGTGTATCTTTGAAAGACATCAATATTGAAAGGGAATATGCACGCATCAAAGAAATTTATGGTGCAGAAGCTGACCCCGCTACTGATACAAAACTTCAAAAGGAATGCCAAAAAATTGCAGATAAATATTGGAGAGGAGCTTCAATCGATGTCTTTGATGCTAAATCACCAGAATATGGTCTGTCTATAACTAAATTAAAATCATGATTTCTCCTGCTCAACAATACTACTATGCTTGGGACATTAGTCACAAGAAAGCACTCAGCGATGAATCTCGCTTTACTGGTGTTTTATCAGAAGCTAAAGTTGATCTCAATCCCCATCAGGTTGAAGCTGCTTTGTTCGCTTTTAAATCACCTCTGAGCAAAGGTGCTATTCTTGCAGATGAAGTAGGTCTAGGTAAGACTATCGAAGCGAGTATATTGATTGCTCAATCATGGGCAGAGCAAAAGCGCCGTATATTGATTATTGTGCCTGCATCATTACGTACTCAATGGAATGAGGAATTATATGATAAATTCCATATTCCATCGTATGTATATGAGCGTGAAATATATGAAAGACAAAAAACAAATTTAGAAAATCCGTTTGAAGTAGAGAACCGTGTTATCATTTGTTCTTATAATTTTGCTTTCAAACATGCAGACGAATTAGCGAAAGTAAAATGGGATCTTGTCGTGATGGATGAAGCTCATAAGTTGCGTAATGTATATAAGAAAAATAATCTCATAGCCCGAAAACTACAATCTGCTTTTGCTCCTTTTAAAAAGGTTCTGTTGACAGCAACTCCTCTGCAGAATAACTTGAAAGAGTTATACGGCTTGATAAGTATTGTAGATGGTGAGTATTTTAGCAATGTAGAGCAGTTTGCAGATAGATATAATGCTATTACAACGCGCGATAATTCACGATATGGAGAACTCAAGGCACGTATTATGCCAATCATACATAGGACTCTACGCAATCAAGTACAAGAGTATGTTAACTATACTCAACGAGTTGCGATAATACAAAATTTCACTCCATCTAAACAAGAGGGTGAATTATATGAGGCAATCGATAATTATTTGGTGAGTTTCTCATATGGTATTCCAGAGAAAGTAAAACCGCTACTATCTCTCTTGATTCGAAAGATTTTAGCTTCTTCTGCTTATGCTCTATCTTTTACTTTGGATGGAATTATTGGTCGATTGCAGTATTTTATAGATACTCAAAAGAAACATAAAACAAATTGGTTATCCTTATTATCTTCAGAGATAGATATTGAGCAAGAGGAGGAAGAAATTTTTGAAATCGACGAAGAACCTATTGATTTTGAAAAGCTTAAAAATGAGATCGAATATTTAAAAAGATGTCGCGATTTAGCTAAGTCTATTCCGACCGAATCTAAAGCAAAAGCTTTAATAGAAGCTCTCGACAATGGTTTTACAAAGATGAAGGAGTTCGGAGCCCATCAGAAAGCTTTAGTTTTTACAGAAAGTCGTCGTACGCAGTTGTATCTTAAGGATTATTTGTTGAAGGCAGGTATTGATGTAGTGACATATAATGGTACAAATAATGATGATGATGCAAAGGAAATTTATCGTAAATGGTTGCAGATTCACGAAGGTACTCCAATAGTAACAGGTAATCCTTTAATTGATAGGAAGCAAGCTCTCTTAGATTATTTCCAAAACAATGCGCAAGTAATGATTGCGACTGAAGCTGGCGCTGAAGGTATCAACCTGCAGTTCTGCTCTTTATTGATAAATTATGATCTACCTTGGAATCCACAAAGGGTAGAGCAGCGTATAGGACGTTGCCATCGCTATGGACAGAAGTATGATGTTGTTGTTATGAACTTTCTTAATGATTCTAACTATGCTGATAGCAGAGTTTACGAATTATTAAATATAAAGTTTAATCTCTTTAATGGGGTATTTGGTTGTAGTGATGAAATCTTGGGCGCTTTGGAATCAGGAGTTGATTTTGAGAGAAGAATCAATAAGATTTACCAAACATGTCGCACCAAAGAATCTATTCAAATTGCATTTGATGAATTGCAAAATGAACTAGATGAGGTCATTCAAGAGCGAATAAAAAATACTAAGAAGCAATTGATAGAGAACTTTGATCAAGATGTGATTAAAAATCTAAAGATCCGTCGAAATCAAGATATATCTTTGATTAATACGTATGAACAGCATCTTTGGGATTTGGTTACTTCGGTTTGTGCTGAAATCATTGTTGAAAAAAATGATAACAGCCAAACATTACGAATAAATAGTTCTCCTGATTTGCTTCGAATACCTCTAGGGAAATATCATATATCAAAGTCTAATGGGGAATGTCACCAACTACGTGCTAATGAATCTTTAGGACAGTATGCTATCCGAAAAGCACTCGCTCTTCAATATTCAAAATATAGAGTAGAGTTTGATTTGAAAAATCATCCCTATAGGCTTTCTATACTTGAACCTTATATTGGAACTCGTGGCACATTAGTAGCATATCGTGTTTATGCTTCCAATGACTATGACTCACGTGAGGATATGATATTTACTGTTATTGATGAGTATGGAAATGCTTTATCAAGTGATGTAGGGCATAAGATAATGGATTTGAATGCGTTGTCTTACTCTCTCATTGATGAAGTTTTTGTAGAAGATAACGGTCACAAATATATTTTGGAAAAGGAGAGAAGCTCATATAATGAGTTTTTGCAGAATGATACTTCTACATATATATCAGCTGAAATGCAAAAGCTCGATGCTTTAAAAGATGAAATACTTAACCCTTTAGAAGATAAAGTTATATCAATTCGTGAAGAATTAAAGCAGTATAAAAAACGTAGAAAATTGGCAATAACAGCACGAGAGCAAATTGAAACTACAGAACTATGTGTTCAATGCGAAAAGAAACTGCGTAAAGCACAACAAGAGTATTTTATAGCTGAAGATGAATACGATTCACAAGTTGAGTGTAAATTGAGAATTCTGAAAAGTGCTCTTGAAAGTCAAATTACAATTACTCCAGTTTTTGCTATTGATTGGTCTCTAAAATAGTATTTTTCACCACATCACCTCGAACGCAAAATCGGCAACGCCATTCTCAAAGGCGCAAGGAAATAATCGTTCGAACGAATGTGAGAGAAGAAACTGATCAAGTAAGCTCACAGTTGGTTACAAAAATGCAAAAAAGTGGGATAAAAACCACTTTCTCACAAAAACATTTGGATATATCACAAAAAAGCACTACCTTTGCACCTGCGTATTGTAGTTATATTTACAAATGCAAAAGGTGCGCATTATAGATTTATTAACACATTCTACGGGTGCGTATTATTGTTCATAATAAATAACGAGAAACAAAAGATATAGATATGATTGTATTCAAACGTAAGATTTACAACCAGTTACTTTCGTGGAAAGAACAGTCTAAAGGTTCAAGAGCACTGCTCATAGAGGGGGCTCGTCGAATAGGTAAATCCACTATCGTAGAAGAGTTTGCGAAAAACGAGTATCAAAGTTACATCCTTATTGACTTCAACCGAGCTAGTAAGGTGGTGCTATCTGCCTTTAATAACTATCTTAACGATTTAGATACCTTCTTCATGATTCTCTCATCAGAATATGGGGTCAAACTCTATCCTCGAGAATCATTGATAATATTTGATGAGATTCAGCGCTTCCCCAAAGCACGCGAGGCAGTGAAATACTTAGTCGCAGATGGGCGATATGATTATATTGAGACTGGTTCTCTTATCTCGATCAAAGAGAATGTATCCGATATTACCATACCTTCAGAAGAGCGCCGCATTAATATGTTCCCTATGGACTTTGAGGAATTTGCATGGGCTTTGGGCGGTGAGCAATTGATTGCGTATATTCGTCAATGCTTCGAAAAGAAATCACCACTGGATCAAGAATCACATTCAAAAGCTATGATGCTCTTCCGCCAATATATCATTGTAGGTGGTATGCCTCAGAGTGTAGTAGCATTTATTCAAAATGGTCGCGACTTTGCTGCCGCAGACGCAGAGAAGCGCGATATATTAGCATTGTATCGTAGCGATATGATGAAGATAGCGGCTTCTTATCGTTCAGGTGTATTGGCAATCTTTGACCAAATACCAGGTTTTTTATCCAAGTCCGAACGACGAGTAATAATGAGCCAAATCGAAAAAGGTGCTACCTTTCCTAAATACCACGACACCTTCTTTTGGTTGTCAGACTCTATGATTGCCAACGAATGTTTCAATTGTGCAGACCCTAATGTTGGACTCTCTTTAAACGAAGATAGAACCTATGTCAAGTGCTATATGGGTGACACGGGACTACTTATTAGCCATACTTTTGATGAGAATGAAATCGCCGATAACGAACTATATCGTCAACTCCTCTTTGGAAAATTATCTCTAAACGAGGGGATGTTCTTTGAGAATGCCATTGCTCAGACATTGGTGGCTGCGGGACATAAGTTATACTTCTATACGCATTACAACGAAGCGAAGCATCGCTGTGACATAGAGATTGATTTCCTTTTGTCCAATAATAGCAAATTGAAATATAAACTCTATCCTGTGGAGGTGAAATCTTCTGACCGCTATAGCATTACTTCGCTCCAACGCTTTAATGATCAATTCCACAAACGCATAGGAGGATGCTATGTCATACACCCGAAGAATCTTAAGGTAGAAGGAAATATCACTTACTTGCCCGCCTATATGGCATTTTGTTTGTAGAAAACCTACTGATAGCAACTACCATGACCAAACTCACACCCAAAGAAATAGTGTGCATCGTATTAGCATTCACATTGCTGATATGCTTGTTCCCGTTGCCTTATGGGTTCTTTGTGTTGATTCGACTGATTAGCACGATCGTCTTTGGTTATCTCGCCTACGATTTCTACCAACGCGGTGAGACTATCAAATGCGTTGTAGCGGCGTTGATTGTATTGCTATTCCAACCCTTCGCTAAAATCTCTTTCGAGCGTGAAATTTGGAATGTAATTGACATCATCGTAGCCCTACTGCTTTTTGGCAATGTGATATGGGAGCGTGTCAAAGGGATGACTGCTTCCGCTGCACCTCCCAGCATACAAATGTCCTCCGCTCATAGCTACGACGTGTTTATCAGTTATTCCACCAAGGATTATTACGACATCTTCGGCAATCCCAATCCCCATAGCCCAATAGCTGACCTACTCACCGCGTTGGAAGATGAAGGTATCAGTTATTGGATTGACAAACAAGGTCTTTCTGGCGGAACTGTTTTCCCACAAGAGATTGCCAAACAGATATACAACTGCAAGGTGTTTCTCTTTGTATCTTCAGCCAACTCCAACCAGTCCACATGGACAATGAACGAGATAGCTACAGCCAACAACTATGGCAAAACGATTATTCCATTGCGCATGGACGACACGCAGTTTGCCCCACCCATCATGATTTATGTGGCGGGCTTGCAGTATATCAATTACTACCTCAATTCCACCGCTGCAAAACGCCAACTAGTGGCTACCATTAAACAGTTACTGGCATAGCCCACAAGCAACCCGAAAGCTACAGAAAGCCCACAGAAGTCCTAGAGATGTCCTATGGTGGTCGCCTAACTACCAACCATCCACCAAAAACTCTTTCCGCCCAAAAAACAAAAAATTATTATTACTCTGTAATAATTTAAACTTTCGTGTAAAAAATACGCAAATATATTTGGTAGTGTCAAAAAAAAGCACTACCTTTGCAACGATTTTTAACAAATAACCCCTAAACCATTAACAATTTATGCCTAAACTCTCATTGTTTACCCAATCCATTGCTATGGATCTTGGCACAGCCAACACGATTATCATGCAGGATAATCAAGTAATCATTGATCAACCTTCCGTCGTAGCTATCCGAACAGCAGACGATACTGCCATAGCCGTAGGCAAGAAAGCCAGCGCTATGATTGACCGTGGCGAAGAGCGTATCCGAACCATCCGTCCGCTGAAAGACGGCGTCATCTCCGACTACAAGGCCTGCGAGAAGATGATTCGTGGACTAATTGACATGATGCCAAAGAAGCATAATATTTTCAATCCTGCTATCAAAATGGTGGTAGCTATTCCTTCGGGCAGTACCGATGCAGAGATACGCACCGTCAAAGACAGTTGTATGCACGCTGGCGCACGTGACTTATTCCTTATCTACGAACCCATGGCTGCTGCCCTCGGCATCGGCGTGGATATCGAAGGCCCAGAGGGCTGCATGGTCGTGGATATAGGTGGTGGCACGACCGAGATTGCCGTGATGGCACTGGGCAGTTTGGTGGTCAACCAATCCATCAAAGTGGGTGGCGATGCTTTCAATCGTGACATCATCCAGCATATGGACAAAGCCCACAACATGCGCATTAGCGCTCCTACTGCCGAACGAATCAAGATGAAAGTGGGTTCGGCTCTCCCTGAACTGGACGAAGCACCCGAAGATATGATGGTCATCGGTCCTAACCGTACCACCGACCTGCCGCTGCATATACCTGTAAGTTATCAAGAGATTGCCTATTGTCTTGACAAGAACATTCAACAGATTGAAGCCGCTATCAAGCAGGGATTGGGACAAACGCCATCGGAACTCTATGCGGACATCGTGGAACGTGGTATTTTCCTCACTGGTGGCGGAGCATTGCTGCATGGTCTAGCCAAACGATTGACAGATAAGTTCCAAATCCAATTTCATGTAGCGGATGACCCGCTCCACTCCGTCGCCAAAGGCACCTGCCTCGCACTAGAGAATACAGATAACTTTAGTTTTTTGATAAGGAATTAGTAATGTTGCGATGAAATTTAAAACGGCGAATTGGACTAATTAAACAAAATAAAAATAATAACCTATGCAACACATCACATCTATCATAAACGGCTTTTTCAAAGACCAACCTAAAGCAAATAAAATCGGTTGTGGAGTCATACTGGCTGTACTAGCACTACCTGTCATATTGATACTACTTCCTTTGATACTATGGAAGACTATCAGTTGTTTGACATACATCAAGGTGGACGAAGAACCTTGCAAACAAGACTATGTCAAACGCGCCGAATGGCTACGAGAGAAGGTAATCGTAGCACCCGAAGAACTGATTAACGCAATGCCATCTGCTGTGGGTAGCCATTACCAAGGCGAGTGGGCCATCTACTCGCTGGCAATGACAAGCATGTCACTCGTCAACATCAGTAAACTATATCCTGAATATACCGAAACCTATCGACAGGACATCAAGAAGATGATTGATATCACCATGAGCCCCGTGATTCAAGCGTATGACGCACAACAATGGGGTGAATCGCCGCTTGAGTCATTGGATGGGAACAAGGATCACATGAGTTATTTGAGTCTGCTGGCGTGGATGATTACCAACTATAAGTTTATAGGTGGAGATACTGAGTACGATGATTTGCTACATCGTATCTGCGAGGCATTGCATAGACGCATGCTTGCAACACCAGACTTGAACCTAAAGACATTCCCTCGCACTCCTATCTTTATCCCCGATATGATGGTCACTATTGTTGCACTAAACAACTATGCCCAATTGTATGATGGCAAGTACGCCGATATGGTGCAAAGCTGGTTGGATAAAGCCAAAACGGAATGGATAGACCAACGAACAGGCTTAATGGCAGCAATGATATACAATAATTCAAAATCAAAAGGCAAATTTTCCGTATGCGGTTCGTATGCAGGGCTGACATGCTATTATTTGAGCTTAGTAGATGAAAAGTTTGCCTATCAGCAATACCAATGCATGAAGCAGCATTTTGCGCAGGAGGGCTTTATTACTGGTATCAAGGAGTACAAAGGCAGAGCCAACTGGTTAAACTTCCATATTGATGCGGGTCCGCTATTGTTTGGCTTTAGCCCATCGGGTACAGCATTTGCCATCGGTTGCGCCACCTACTACGAAGATTGGCAGTTTAGAAATGGCTTATTGCGTACAGCAGAACTCGCTGCAACAACCATCTACGGGCACAAACAACGTCACTATCTATTGGGCAGTTACGTCCCTGTTGGAGAAGCGATTACGCTTGCGATGAAAACACATCATCCAATCCGACGCACAACGCGCAATTGAAATATTAAACCAATAAACTTCAATAAACGATGGAACAACCTGTTAAAAAACATATTGAATTTGAACAAAATATACTTGAAGAGGAAAACAGATTAAACTTCGAGAATACCGAAATAAATCGCCTACTGCAAGAAAGAATCCAAGAACGTAAATATGCTATCGAAAAATTCACCAAGAAATTACATACGTATAAACAGGTATTAAATAGGGTATCAAATACAGAATTTGGGAGAATAGCAATATTATTTGTAGAGCAAAAAAACACGATTGACCAAAAATATAAAAAGCAGCGAATGTTTTTGTCTTTTATTGGGATAGGAATTCTGTTCGTATCAATAGTATTGTATATTTTGGGAGAGTTGTCACAGATGTCTTGGGTAGGAATTATTGCGTTTTTGCTAGCAGTATGCAGTATTGTTTTGATTATAATACGTGTACAGATGGACGAAAAGAGATTCCAATATAGACAATTCAAGAGGATATACGAAAAACAAGCCAAAGTTAACAATTTAACAGAGCGTAAGTTTTCTAAAGACTTATTCACTGAGCAAATACAACCTACTATGAAACAATATGTGGAGCTATCAAGTTTTATAAACGTAGAATATCCTAAACGTATAGAAATCCTAACAGAACAAATGAAAGATATGGAATCAAGGTTGATCTAATGTTAGATGTAGCACTGGCATAAACGGCGGAGAAGACGAACGCAGTTTTCTCTAAAGTAAAAATCGCAATAAAAAGTGATTTTTCTTGCATATTTCAAAAAAAAGCACTACTTTTGCACCGAAATAATAATTTTATGTATTATATCGCATAAAAATAAGCAAATATTATGCGATATAACAAACAATATTGGTTATGAAAATAGATTTATTCAAGAAAATCCTAATCGACAATCGTCGCTTGATTAGCCAAATTGACCTTATTGAGCGCAATATAGTGTTAGAGGACAATCTAAACTATGTCTTTGTCGGATTGCGGCAAGCAGGCAAGTCCTATTTGATGTACCAACGCATACACCAGCTGCTCAAAATGGGACATACAATGGATGAGATCATCTATGTCAATTTAGATGATGAGCGTTTGTTTGACATTGCACTTGAGGACTTGGATTTAATCTTGCAGGCGCATTATCAATTGAATGATTGTAAACCCATTATCTTTTTGGATGAGATACAAAATATTCCTCATTGGGAGCATTTTGCTCGTCGATTGGCTAATGAGCAATATCGAGTCTATCTTACTGGTAGCAATGCTAAAATGCTGAGTAGCGAAGTAGCCACTACCCTTGGAGGGCGATACATGATACAAGAGGTTTATCCATATTCTCTATCAGAATATCTCAAGGCAAATGAATTGGAACTCCAAAAGAATTGGGAGTATGATTCCGCCATCGTCAATCACATACATCGTCTATTCTCCAACTACTTCTATTATGGAGGCTTCCCTGAGAGTGTACATGTGCGCGAAAAACGCTCTTGGTTATCTGTCTTGTACCAAAAGATATTCTTGGGTGATTTGATTGCTCGATATAAGATTCGTAACGAAGTGTCGTTGAAGTTGCTAGTTAAGAAACTTTCCGAGAGTATCAATCAACCCTCCTCGTTCAATCGCTTAGCCAATATCGTATCCTCTGCGGGGCAAAAGATACAGACCTCCACAGTGATAGACTATATGCAATTCATGGAGGAGAGTTGGCTAATCTTTAGCATAGAAAACTATGCAGCGAAGTTCGTTGAAAAAGAAAGTGCCAAAAAGTACTATTTCCGTGACAATGGTATCTTGAATCTATTTTTGATAGACCCAGAAACTGCATTATTGGAGAATAGGGTTGCTATCGAACTGAAGAAACACTTTGGCGGTGAAGTCTACTTCTATAATAAAAATGTAGAAGTTGATTTCTATGTACCTCAACATGACTGGCTAATACAGGTTGCCTATTCAATCGCTAACGACGACACTCGAGAGCGTGAAATATCATCACTCTTAAAGGTTGCCAAGCACATTCAAGCCAAACGATTGACTATTATAACCTACAACGAAGAACAAACCATCTCGCTCGACAACGGCTCTACAATAGAGGTCATCCCTCTTTGGAAATGGTTGTTAGATCTTAAGCCCCCGCATACAACCTAACAGCCACCGAAAGCCCATAGAAGTCCCATAGATCTCCTATGGTGGTCCCGAAACTGCCAACCGCCCACTTAAACCTTTTTCCGCAAAAACCACAAAAATTATTATTACTTTGTAATAATCCAAAATAATGTGTAAAAAATACACAAAAATATTTGGTGGTATCAAAAAATTGTTGTACCTTTGCGGAAAATTTACACAAACTACCTAATTTGATTGCAACTATGAGCAAGAAAACAAACGACAATCCTGACTACCAACTCACCGAAAATGGATGGTTTGCGTATGAGTACCCACGTGCTGCGATGACGGCTGACACCGTGATCTTCGGTTTCGATGGCGAAGCACTCAATGTTCTCCTTGTGAAACGTGGTGTGGCTCCCTTCAAAGGCAAATGGGCATTGCCTGGCGGTTTCCTTCGTATGAACGAGACCATTAACCAATGTGCACAACGCGAGCTCACAGAGGAGACCAGTTTTCCAGAAATCTACATGGAGCAGTTTGGAGTGTTCTCCGAAGTCAATCGCGACCCTCGCGGACGCGTCATTACCACTGCCTTCTATGCACTTACCCCTTTGCGCGAGGTACATGGTGGAGATGATGCAGCGGAAGCAAAGTGGTTCCCGCTTGACAGAATACCTGCTTTGGCATTTGACCACGACCGTATCTTGCGTGTAGCTACCAACCGTTTGCGCGAGGACTTGCACTTCCGCCCTGTGGGCTTCGAGTTGCTGCCTGAGACCTTTACTATTCCCCAGTTGCAACGCCTCTACGAAGCCATCCTGAATGTGCATTTCGACCGTCGCAACTTCATGAAGAAGATGACCGCAGTTGGTATTCTGGATGATACAGGCGAGAAGGAAGTGGTCAAAGGACATCGTCCTGCCACACTCTATCGTTTCAATACCGTAGCTTATAGCCAATTCAAGAAACGACGCAACTTCAATCTTGAATTCTGATCGTTGCCATTAAAACCAAACCTGCCTTTTGAACCTTTAAAACTTTTAAAACATTTTAAACCTTAACACTTATGCTCGGAGCAATTATTGGCGATACCGTAGGTAGCATCTACGAGTTTTGCAACATCAATTCAACTAAGTTTCCATTGTTTTCATCTCACAGCGAGCCCACCGACGACTCTGTCATGACCATGGCAGTCGCCGAGTGGTTACTCTCTGACCCTGAACGCACCCAAGAAACACTCGAAGAGTGTATGGTGCGCTGGGGACATCGTTATCCACGTGCTGCTTATGGCGGTGCCTTCTCACGCTGGCTCTTCAATCCCGATTTCTTGGGTGGTTATCGTGATGAGTACAATAATTTCGATGATATACCATCCGGTCGCCATCCTTACAACTCTTGGGGTAATGGCTCTGCTATGCGTTGCTCTGCCTGTGGCTGGGTGGCAAAGACATTGAACGAGGCATTGGGCTTAGCCAAACGCTCCGCAGAGATTACTCACAATCACCCTGAGGGTATCAAGGGTGCGCAAGCCACCGCAGCAGCCATCTGGATGGCGCGCCACGATGCGACCAAAGAGGAAATCAAGGAGTATATTATGGACAAGTTTGGCTATGACCTCAATCGCGACTGCGATGACATTCGACCAGACTACTACTTTGATGTTTCGTGCCAAGGCACCGTGCCCGAAGCGATTATCGCCTTTTTGGACAGTTGGGACTTTGAATCAGCTATCCGCCTTGCCGTTTCGCTCGGCGGCGATAGCGATACCCTTACCTGTATCACTGGCGGTATTGCCGAGGCATTCTACAAAGAGATTCCTGAACACATCCTCGCCGAGATGCGCAACCGCCTTGATGCCGATTGGTGGGATATCATCAATGGCGTGAAGGCAGTAGCAGCTAAGCACGAAGCAAATAAATAACATTAACCATCCTTAACTATTGATTGTATGGAAACATGGATTATCTCTGTGGCTACTGCCGTAGTCATCCTCATCCTCGGCACACTTATCCAAGAGCGCATCGCCGACAAAAAGTCACAAAAACAAGCACAAAACAAGCTCACAGAAGAACCTCAGCCTACTGCTGCGGTCGTATCTGAAGGCACAGAGCAGACCACGCCTGCTACTAACAAAACGGGTACAGAGATCTTAACTGATTTCCTCACCCAGATGGGTTGCTTTGTCGAAGAATCGGAAATTCGTGATGAATGGACCTATCGCGTGTTCCTTTGTCAAGGAGCCTACTTCGAGTCATATAGCAACAACCTTAACGAAGAAATCCTCCTCTACTACCACTGGTGTGTACCCTATAGCCGTGATAACTACCTCTGGGTACAACGTATCTGTAACCAACTATCAAACAAGAACAAATATGTTCAGATTACTCATCGCTACGATAGCGAGAGGGATATGTTGGATGTTGTCATCAAAGTGGGAACCATCAACCCCTCTACTGAAGAACTCAAATACCATTTCCACACCATCTTCGAAGTGGCGCGTGAGTTACTCATGGAGAACGACAATCGCGATCAAGTAAGTGAAGAAGAGCGCATTGACCAGTCACGTGACCAAGCCCTTTCGCTACGCGTAAAGCAATACAACGAACCCATGCAGATCATGGCTAATTACAAGCACTTCAACGCGCGCAGTCTCTCTATTAGCCAGCTCATACAGTCACTCTATGACAAAGAGCAAGTAGAGGACCTGCTTTCCATGACCATCGTCACGGAGCAAGGTACTGAGCAAGAATCGCAACGTGACGCTATTGCCCGAACAGATGTTTTTTCAACCATGATTCAACAATCCGACGGAGCAATCCACGTAAGCACTACACCTGCTGTGATAACCATTGACACCACTTTCCACCACTATACTTTCACTCTGCATCTGGTTAAGCAGACCCTGGACGGTATCTTCCTTCGCCTAACAGCTGTGAAGGTGGCATATGACCATTTGCAAGAGCAAACGCCAAGCTTCGTCTATACCCCACAAGCAGTCTCATGCCTACTTTGCTATGAAACCAATGATGAGAATACCTTTGAGCACTTCGGCGCAAAAATCGCTGCTGCTCGCCAGGCAAAACGCTCAGGTGAGGAACTCACCGAAGAGCAACAAGAGCTACTTGAACTCAACCAGAGCAAGGATGACTATTACTACACCGAGGGTGTTCGTATGGCTGTACACCAGCAATACATACAGGCAATACAATTATTGGAGCCATACTACCTACATGCCAGCCAACAGTATGATGGCAATGAAACCAAATACTTATGGCACGCCACACGCAGCGCATACTATCTTGCGCTCTCCTACTACCACTTAGGACAATTGGAGAAGGCCTACTACTATATCCATCTCGTGCACCACTACGGCAGAATAGATGCCCATTATCTCTATTTCAAGATTCTCTTTGAGAAGCAGGATGTACGACTTCTACACGAACTTGAAACTGTCAAAGACCAACTCGAAGCAGAACTCCATGAGATGGCCATACGCGATGAACCGCTCAACGAACACGAACAATGGAATTACGATCAGAAAGAGGCGTACTACCTCTTCCTCTACCGCATGCATACCGAAATCCTGATTCGTGAGCAAAACTACCAATTGGCGTATGACCACCTCCACTACCTAAGCCAGTACGAACAAACAGAAGAATACGCACTATCGCGTATGGACGAACTCGACAAAATCGTTCCCCCTGAAGAATAACCCTGCCTTTACACCCTACACTGCGGCTTTGCCGCCCACACTTTAAACTATAAACTTTCAACCATAAACCCTAAACAACAATGAAACGAACCTTATCCCTGCTGCTACTCGCAGTATGCGCTACCATCGTATGCGCCAAAGAACCTCAACAACCCACATCCTACAACTATCAACGCGGTGTAGAAGCCATTGAGAATGGCGATGATGAAGAGGGCAAAAAGTATCTCCTCAAAGAAATTGAAGAGAATCCCAAGAACGGCTATGCCTACGCATGGCTTTCCTCTATTGAGCAACGCAAAGACGAATTAGGCAATGCCATCGCTGCACTCCACAAAGCTTTGGATTACCTTCCCAAAGCCGACAAGTACTACCGTGCATGGAGTTACTCTGCATTAGCGAACATTCATCTCCAACTCCAAGACACGACTATGGCCATCGACTACCTCAACAAAGCCGTTAAGACCGAACCTGCCAACAACGAATGGTGGGAAAATCGTGGCATCGTATATATGCTCAATCGCCAATACGACAACGCTATAGCGGACTTTCAGAAGGTCATCCAGATGACCCCTGGCATGGTGCAAGGATATCTGCTCTCCGCACAAGTACATTTTCTGCAAGAGCAATACCAACAGGCACTCGACCTCTACAAGTATGCCAACAACCTTGCAGAGCGTAGCTTTATCTACTCCTGTATGGCTAAAGCTGAGAACCAACTCCAGCACTACGAAGAGGCCGCCGATTATATCATGCAGGCCCTCCAAATGGAGCACTTTGAGGACGATGCCACCGACCTCATTTCCCAACGCACCCCCCAGATTCTTGATGAACTACTACCTCGCATCAAGGTGCAAGTAGCCAAGAGTCCTAATGCTATCGAGTGGAAATACTACCTACTGGCTATCTATCGCGAGAAAGGTCAGTTTGAGGATGCTATCTCTGTTGCCAAAGACATGAAAGACCTGGATGGAGACCCATATTATGACTATATTCTCTCTGACCTCTATCAGGATTTTGGTGATTTCGAAATGGCTTTGCTATTCGCTCATAATGCCTACGAAACCGACACTACGGACCTCGACTATCAAGCCAACTTAATATCTATTTACACCGAACTTAATCGTTTAGATGAAGCTCTAACTATCGCCAACAATATGATTGCTCATACTCCTGATCAAATAGGTACATACATCGCACGAGCAGATATTTACTTCGAGAAGCAGCAATACAACAAGGCTGTAGATGACTACAGCACAGCCATCGCGCTCCAATCATCTAACTACTATGCGCGTTTCAAACGTGGTTACAGCCACCTACTATTGGGCGACACAACCAAAGCCAACAGTGATTTTGAGCGACTATTGCAAGATGCTGATGACGAAATTGAGCAACTCTTTGCTATGATTCACCTCGGCATGACTGAGCAAGCACGTACCCAAGCCGATAGCATACTGCAAGCCGACACCATTTTTTATTCAGAGCGCTATAACGTGGCTTGCTGCTATGCACTCTTAGGCGAAACCGAATTGGCATTCACTACCTTAGAAAACGAACTTTATGATGGCTATACCCGTTTTAATCATATCCGCCGCGACCCAGACTTCCGCTCTCTTCGTGGCGAACGCCTTGATAGCCTATTGGCAATATACGAAACGAAGGTACAAACGCGCACGCATGCATATCGTCAGGAGCAGGGCAACATCGCGTGCGAAGAACGCATTGTGGAGATACCTTTCACCAAGACAGGAGGCGTCACCAAAGTCGATTGCACTATCAATAATCTACCTCTTAACTTTATTTTCGATACTGGCGCCAGCGATGTTACCATCTCGCAGGTCGAAGCCAATTTTATGTATAAAAACGGATACCTTGACTCTCGAGACGTTATCGGTAAAAAGAACTACCAAGTCGCCACGGGTGCTATTGCTGTAGGCACGACCATCATCCTTAAGGAGATTGAGTTTGGCGGACTGATTCTCCGCGATGTACGCGCATCTGTAGTAGAGACACAAAACGCACCTCTCTTGCTCGGACAAACTGTCCTCCAACGTCTCGGCAAAATCGAAATCGACAATACCCAACGGATACTTAAGATAACTACCAATCAATAATCCTCGCCTTTAAACTCTAAACATTAAACCTTACAACATGCCCATCCGTCCATTTCGCAAGACCAAGCGTATTATCACGCGCGAAGAACAAATAACCATGCACGAGAGAGCCAAAGCCTCTGCCGAGCGTGACCGCCAAGAGAAAGAACGCCTCATTGCCGAAGGCAAACTCCGCCGAGAGTTTATCAAGGTAGATGCCAAAACTACGATTGTCAGGTATATACCTATTGATAATGAGAATAATAAACAACCTAATAAAAACTAAACTATGCTCAAGCCCAAAACCACTATCAATCTCACTAACGGTCAGACCGCCCGTGTCCTCCAACTCCTCGAACGACGATGCCCGTATCGCACGCCGCGAAGCTATTCTCCACGCTTTCACACCCACTATCCAAGGCGGCACATACGCCTCGTTGAACTTCGGACGCGGTATCGCCCCCGAAACCAACAGCTATATCTCCACCACCGACTTGAAGTTCGTGGGTGCGCAGCCCGACAATATCCGCAGCGGTCAGACATATTATCTGAACTTGCAATTGGGCGAGTCGGAACAAGCCATGCTTATTCCTCTTGGATACTATATAAAAGGAGCGAAAGATGGAGATAAGAATATGTCTGTTATATTTTTGTCCTTTTTAATACGAAAAACTTGTGTATGTCACAAAAAAATAGTACTTTTGTCGCGAAATTGGGGTATTGGGTGACAGAAAATCCCAATATCAGGTGAATAATTGTAAAATGATAAAATATGAAAAGAATTTGTAGAATTTTTATTATGATGCTATGCATGCTCTTAAGCATCAGTCTTCAGGCTCAAAACGCAGTCCCCACTCATGTGATAGGTCCTGTAGATACTTATGGTTTTTTGGCAGGGCCAGATGGTAATCAATGGACCTATACCACTTCGTTTACGCAAAAATATGGCTTCTATACATCAATGACCGTAGAAGTATATAACGCTGAACATCAGTTGGTTGGAAAAATTGTTGATTCGTTGAATATCGCAGATCCTAATGTCACAGGAGTAAGAGATGTTCAAGTGACAGGATTTGTGACTAAAAAGTTTTTCAATTTCGATAATAACTATGAATTGATGCTTTTTGTGGTAGCAAATACCAAGCAATACGTGAATAAGTATTTTAATCGTATCTACAGCATCGTTGAAGGCGAAATTAGCACGCAACCCGTATGCGAGATGCCAGGTAATATGGTTGCATCCAAGAATATCGGAGAGTATAGTGAGAACTATACTGTGGTTTTTAAACGCGACAGTACTAATGCTACAGGTATGCAGTATTTTGATGTCTATACCAAAGCTTCTTACGCTTCGCCCAATGCACCCGAACTGAAGCACACCTTCGAAATTCCATACGCTAATTTGGCGGCATTGAACGATTTGTTTCCTATCTTCATGGTCAAGAATGGTGCGTATATCAATTATTTTACTACACAATACGAAAAACCATACTTCGTGCCTGGCACATCGGTGTATGAAGATCCTATAGTGAGTGATAATAACTCGCTGGTAATTACACAATACGACAATAAGTTTAACATTATTGACGAGACCAAAATTCCAATGGCAAAAGACCCTGATGAGGCGTATCTCTACACATTCTATTCGTTGGGTAGTCTAAGTGGCGAGCGCGATATTATTTTGGATTACAATGGTACGGGCAAACCTGCTTTCGTAATAACTGAGGACAATTATGCAATAGCCTCTGATGGCTCTGTATATTCCTATCGTTTGTATGATAACGAAGGTAACTTGCTGAATACCATAGTAGAATATGCGTTAGGTACTATCCACCTGAGTGATGTAGCAGGTTATGAACGTCAGTATGGTTTCTTGAAGAATGAGAATGAGGTAGAGTTCGTGCAAATGGTTGATGTGCCATCGTGCAAGACTGTAGCACGCATTGCTCTGAACAACGGAGGCAATATATTGTCTGGTAATTGGGATCGCGTAGCAAAGGGCGATTCGTATCAATATGTAGCATCGCTTCTGCAAGGCGAGCCACAAGCGGATGGCTCTATCCAACAGCGCGTTGCATGGCTTACCAATAAAGGTAAAGTGGATCACTACGATGCTATCAACCTCGGGCAGAAAGTTGAGGCCGCCAATGTATGGATTTCCGCTTCAGTGTTGAATCCTCATCTCTTCAATTCTGATGACTCCTATGAATATGCTACACTCATCAAACGCGAGAAAGAGACGGGCAACCGCCTGCTTGTATGTAGTACCAATGGCGAGACATTGCTGGAATTGGGAAAAGACAATGCATTGGGTGGCGATCTCAATATGGTAGATATTGTGAACGGATATTCCAATAATCCTACTTTGCTCTGTGTTTATACCAATGGCAATGCTTTTACACTCAATTATTTTGCTCTGCCTTTGACCCAAAGTGCTATTCAAGGACAGGGCACTGCCGAAGATCCCTATCAAATAGCTTCGATGAGCGACTTTATGCATATTGAGCAAGCACCTGATGCTCATTATATTGTGGTGAATGATGTGGACTTTATGAATGTGCCATTTGCAGGTATTCGTGTTCCATTTACAGGTGTATTGAACGGCGATAATCATGCTTTCAACAATGTGGTATTGAATGGTAGTGGCTTGTTCGCTTTTGTGCAGGATAATGCTGTGCTTCAGAACCTAAAACTCTCTCATCCAGTAATGCAATTGGGCGAGGTAGTCACTTCGATTGGTATGTTGGCAAATACAATTCAAGGCAATATGAGTGGCGATGATGGTTCTATGGAAACGGAAACGGTGGCGGCTACGCTGCATAACATACATATAGAGTCGCCCAAGGTAGTTGGCGATGGGTATAAAGGTCTGTTTGGAGGTCTGGTTGGCGAGGCCTCGCTGTTTGTGGGTATCACCCAATCTTCTGTTACTGAGGCTGATATCAATCTTCCAATGGCGGAAGGTATTGGTGGATTGGCTGGCAAACTAGCTACTGCTTCATCGGTGAAGGCATGTCTATTCACGGGTACTATCAATGGTGGCGATGCTGTAGGTGGTATAGTGGCAGAGGCCGGTAGTGGTGAAGCTATTCAGCATTGCCATGTGGATGCTACGTTGTATGGTACAAACACTATTGGTGGCGTGATTGCGTATAGCCAACGTGCGCCTATTGCCAACTGCTATGTAGAGGGCAACTTAGTTCTGAGTGACAAAGCCCTTGTAGGCAAGGTAGGTGGCGTCATTGGAAACTTGGAGTTAGATGAAATGGGCAACGGACCTATTGTGCTAGCCAACTGCTTAATAGGCATAGAGTCAATTACTTTACCTATTGATAGTGTGTATGCGCACCGTGTGATAGGATTCTCGGCGGGAGATAAGTACAACTACTTCGAGCAGAAATACGAGATGCCTGAAACGAAGATTCAGGGTTGCTATATCCTTTCTGACTTGGAAGCAGTGGATGCATCTATCCAACTGACGGATACAACCACAGAAGGTGCTAATTTATTGACTGCGGAATTGACTACCGACTGGCTCTCTCAGCATGGTTTTGCGTTGGGTACTACCATAGATACTCCTTGGTCGCTATCAAGCACCTTAGGCTTGTGGTTCGAAGATGACCAAATAGGTACTGGTATTGAGGATATTTGGACTGATGATACCCATACACCTCAATCTATGATACGAAAGATTATTATCAATGGTCAGGTAGTCATCATTCGTAATGGAAAATTGTATAACGTGATGGGGAATAGTTTGTAGTGTAAAGTATAGAGTTTCAAGAATAAAAAGGAGTTCGGAAATACCGAACTCCTTTTTATTGGGAATTATTGTTGCTGCGGGTTATTGTTTCAGTGATAGTTGTATTCTTCCTCGCGCGTGATCAATATCTATTACGCGCACACGCACATGTTGGTGCAATAACACGACTTCGTTGGGACTAGTGATACGGCGGTTTGCCATTTCGGATATATGAATTAGTCCATCCTTGTGTACGCCAATATCGCAGAATGCACCGAAATTGGCGATATTAGTTATTATACCTGGTAATACCATACCCACCTGCAAATCATCAATGGTATGCACTGATTCATCGAAGTGAAACTCCTCCAACTGTGTGCGTGGATCACGACTGGGCTTTTCCAATTCACGAAGAATATCTGTAAGGGTAGGCATGCCCACTGCATTGGTTACATAGCGCGACAAATCAATCTGCTTGCGTAGTTCTGGCTGTTGCATTAGGTCGGCTACCGTACAATGCAAATCTTTAGCCATGCGTTCCACGATAGCATAACTCTCGGGATGGACAGCCGAGTTATCCAATGGATTATCTGAATTGGTAACACGCAAGAAACCTGCAGCTTGCTCGTAGGTCTTCGCTCCCATTTTAGGCACTTTCAATAATGCCTTGCGATTAGGAAAAGCACCATTCTCTTGGCGATAGTTCACGATGTTCTGCGCCAAAGTGGGACCCAATCCTGAGATGTAAGTAAGGATATGTTTGCTGGCTGTATTGACATCCACTCCCACACAGTTTACCACACTTTCTACTGTTTGCTGAAGGCTCTCGCCCAGGCGCGTT
>JAZNMT010000045.1:0-31442 GCA_045579895.1 Paludibacteraceae bacterium | reverse complement strand
TCGGGAGAATTGGCACTTGAGGTCCACTTCACGAGGAAGTACCTCTGAATAGGCAGGGACTAGCAATACATCATCGAATGTGAGTCCCTCTTGCAAAATACGGTCGGTCATATTTATTTACAATTTACTAATTTACAATTTATGGTCGCAGTAATAACAGCGGAGTATGCCGTCGGCATCGGTATAAGCCTTGCGCTCTACTGGTTCGGTAGTGACGATGCAACGGTCGTTATAGCATAATCTTTCGGTGAGGACAGTATCCACATGATGTGATTCTTGTTCTTCTTTCCAAGAGAGTAAAGTGTAGATAAGTGCCATACGGACATATTTACCATTCTCCACTTGACGGAAGTAAGCGGCACGTGGGTCTTTGTCCACGTCCACAGTGATTTCATTCACACGTGGTAGTGGATGGAGAACAATCATAGACTCTTTTCCCAATGCCATTTTCTCGGTATCAAGGATAAAGGCATCTTTGAGACGTTCATACTCCGCTTGGTCAGCAAAACGCTCTTGTTGTACGCGCGTCATATAAAGTACATCGAGTAGAGGCATAGCTTCTTCGATAGTAGAATATTCGCTGTAGTTGTCTCCTAACTCATGCTTCATGTAATCTGGCAAACGAAGCTCTTCTGGAGATATGAGTACGAAATGTACACCCTCATAACGCTTCATTGCTTTGATGAGCGAATGGACAGTACGACCATACTTAAGATCGCCACAAAGTCCTACGGTCAGATGATCGAAATGCCCTAATTCTCTGCGGATTGTGAGAAGGTCGGTGAGAGTCTGCGTTGGGTGCGAATGGCCACCATCACCTGCGTTAATAATGGGTATTCGGCTATATTCGGAAGCCACACGTGGTGCACCTTCTTTATAGTGGCGCATGGCAATGATGTCAACAAACGAGCTCACCACGCGCACAGTGTCTGCCACCGTTTCGCCTTTGCTCACACTACTACTTTTGGCATCGGAAAATCCCAATACATTACCACCTAGCTCCATCATTGCTGCTGTGAAACTGAGGCGTGTACGAGTACTAGGCTCATAGAAGAGCGTGGCAAGTTTTTTACCATGGCATGCTTCTGCATACATCTCTTTGTGTTCAATGATATCTAACGCACGATTGATAATAATATCCACTTCAGCTGTGGTTAGATCAGTAGGGTCAATCAGATGTCTCATATATATTAATTATTATTAAAAAAATCCGTTGTTATAATCAGCCTATCTTCCGCTTATCCTCCGCTTATCCTCCGCTAAAAGTCCAATGAATGAAAAAGCAAATTATTAATATATTTTAATCGTTTTTCAACCATTTAATACAGTCGGAGTACAAGGTATCAAAGTCTTTGATTGATTCGAGCATAAATGGCAGAATAATCATTCTGTTCTTGTTGTCTTGGTATGCAACACCTGCATTTACATAGGTATCATCATAGCGGGCGATACGTACACCACCAGTCATAGGCTCAATACCATCAGGCCATTCACATTCAATTACTTGTGGGTTGGGCTTGGTGTAGTATTCATATTGTTTGGTAGGTAGTATGTCATATTGGAAGTTGATACGTCCGCATGTGGATGCTTTCTCCGTTTTGTATCGATAGTGTAAGACGTTGTGTGTGAAAGCCGTATCACACGTATGGCGCATGTCGCTGGCGATATATGAACCAGTAAGTAGTATTTTACCACCTTGGTTGGTGTATGCTTGTATTGCGTTGCGGAGATGTGGTGGAATACAACCGATAGTATCCGTCTTCTCGCCTTTCTGTTTTCCCATGATGATGTCCACGAGGGTATATGGTTGCAGGGATTCTATGGCATTAATAGAAGAAGATACATATGAAACGCCCATTCTTGCTAAAGTTTTGCCATGCATACTTGGGTAGTCGAAGGTATTACCTATGTTTACCTCTTTTTGTTTATCGGCATGGCACATACCAAATCCACAGTCGTCGTCGCTCTCCCACATATTGGTGCGGTCGTAGTCGAACTGTTCGCCAAGGAAGCTGATCTCTTTGCCATACGATACGGCAAAGGAGCCAGGAACAACACCACCTGTTACACTATCAATACCGAACATCTCTGGTGCATCTACACGGTGGAAGCCATTGATGATAAGTGCTAGGTTATTGTTGTATGCAGGGTCGATATATGCACTCATGATTTCGCTTGGCATACTAACACCGCCATTATTGCCTGCACGCACCATGAAATCGTATTTCACACCGCGTTGGATAGCCACAGTAGCACTGTTCTGCTTTACCATTACACCATTATCCCAATCGGTGGTTTGCCATTCGCCATCTTTCAGCTGGCTCGTGCGCGTGTACAATACATAATAGGATGGGGTAGCTGTTGGTTCGAGGCTATCTACACGCTCTGCCCAACGGATTTGGAGCGTATCGTTATTGGCGTATGTAACGTTCATTTGTTGAACAGGCAATGGTTGTACCACGTATGGGGTGCCAGTCGTTTGGTGAATGAAACGCAACATGCCTTTGTAGATGGCACGGCTGACAATGAACTTGAACTTAGGATCCAATCCGAAAGTCATATCGTAGTAGTTGTGGTGGCTAAGCAACTCAATGATTGTGGATGGCACTTTGGGATTGCGCGTTTCGGACATTGACTTATGCATGAGGTGGCGCTTTTGCCAATTTGGTACCATAGTTTGGCGTATATCCTCTACGATTTGTGTTTGGATATAGTCTGCAAAATCGCGATTACAAATGCGGTCACCGCCCGCTGGATAGGTGGTCTCTTTGTCATCGCCTGTGATAGTGTAAAACATGAATGTACCCACGAGTTTGTCGGTTGGATAGCAACCTGCATCGCTGTGGAAAGCCACGCTCATGTTCACAGGGATATTTAATCCAGGTCCATCGGGATAGGCAGCACTACCGCCTGCGAGATAGTTCACCCAACGGCCACGACAACTGAAGTCGTCAGTATAATCATTCTTGCTGCCAGTATAGTTGTAAACGCTATCAGGAATACCTGCATATTGCAACCAATAGCGTGCGCCTTCTATATAACGTGGATAACCACTGGTAGTAGCAAAGGCTTGCATCTCTTTGTGGCTGGTGGAATCGGTGATAATCTCCTGTGAGTGGGTGTCTTTTTTTGTGTAGAAGTCATCGTGTCCTATTTCAGGGTGTGGATAACGTGCTACAGACCCCCATCCTCCACCAAACTTGATAGCGTCGGTGGTGGTGATATGTTTACCTCTGTGAGTAAGTGCGACGTAGTTGCTATTGCCATCGGTACCAAAGTCAAATGTACCGAGGTATATCCAAGTACCACCACCCATTTGTTGGTTTACATGATAGGTGGTACTGATACCTTTGTGTACTACTGTATATTCGGCTTGTGGATTGCTCTTGGGCAAGGATTTGTAACTCACATATACAGCGTATTCGCCAGCTTCTGGTAGGTTGGGGGTATATCGGGCCGTGCTCTTGACTGTGCTATAACCACCCATAGCAAATGGGTTATCGCCTTCGAGTAATGGTTTGATAGGTCGTCCCCAACCGCTGCCTTCTGCAGGAGCGATACCTGTTGCGAGTTGCGAATCGTCCACAATCACCTCGTTGAGCTGTGTATCACGTTCGCGGGGTTGCAATACGACTGCACCTGCGTTCTCCAACATTGGCACGAGGAATGGCATGGTGTAACTGCTTGTGTAAAGGTCTTCGATAGTAGTCCACAAACGAGCGCGTTGCCATTTCCACATACGGTATGCTTGCACGTAGTAAATGCCGTGACTACCCCATAAGGCAATGTGCTTGCCATCTAAACCTTGTTTGGCAGAGTAGGGTTGCGAAGCATTGTGTACCAATGGATACTTGGCAGTAGCCATTTTGTATTGCAGTTTTTTGTCGCGTTTCTTGTAGAGGGCAGTTACCCATTCATCGAGTTCTTTGCCATCAGAGATGATACTCACAGCGGCAGTAGGTGTGCCGCCTACCCATTGGCGCACTGATTCTTTGAGTTGGGCGATTTCCTGTGGTGTGAGAGAAATACATGATAACCTATTACATGTAGTGACGGTGATATTCTTTTCATTGATTTGAATATCACTTACTTTCACTTTGCCAAGATAGGCTCTTTCGCTGGCAAATACGTTCAGCGAGTCAGCCAATTCTTGTGGGGTAATAGCAAAAGTCATTGTCGCACATAGCGCAGCAATGGCTAATAAGAATGACTTTTTCATGCGTTTCGTTTTATGCGATTATTTCATCCAACTTTCGTCGGAAGGATTGTTGCGGAATTGGATTAAGCGTTCTTTGTCTTCTGGAGCGATGTATGCTTTCTCTGCAGCCACTTCTACAAGGGTGTCAAGGTCGCAAAGACTAATGTTCTTCACTTCGGCAGCAGCCAAACGTTCAAGGCCTTTCTTCATGCCGTAGGTGAAGATACTTACTACGCCGAGAACCTCGGCACCTGCTTCGCGGAGGACATTCACCACCTCGATACAGCTACCGCCAGTAGAGATAAGGTCTTCTACCACAACGACTTTCTGACCAGGGAGGAGTTTGCCTTCAATCTGGTTGCCACGGCCGTGGTCTTTGGCGCCACTGCGTACATAACCCATAGGGAGGTCGAGGATAGTAGCGGTGATAGCCGCGTGAGCGATACCTGCGGTGGAAGTACCCATGAGGACTTCTGCCTGAGGATAATGCTCTTTTATCAATTGAGCGAGGCCGTTCTCTACATCGTTGCGCACTTGTGTGTCGCTGAGGGTGAGACGGTTGTCGCAATAGATAGGACTCTTGATACCACTAGCCCATGTGAATGGCTCGTTTGGACGGAGGAAGACGGCTTTAATCTTGAGCAAGTCTTCAGCGATAAGTTGTTTCATATTGTGTAGAATTGTTTAACGTTGTGTAGTATTGTGTAGTATTGTGTAGTATTGTGTAGTGTTGTTTAGCAGCCGCAAAATTCCTCAACGCAGCGTTGGTAAGCAGCTACTGGGTCTTCGGCTGCGGTGATTGGGCGACCCACGACGATGAAGTCAGAGCCAATCTCGCGGGCTTTGGCTGGAGTGGTGATACGCACTTGGTCGCCCACTACGCCGTCTGCAAAGCGGATACCTGGAGTAACCGTATAGAAATCAGTACCGCATGCCTCTTTCACCATACCTGCTTCGAGTGGCGAGCAAACCACGCCATCCAAACCAGCGGCTTGTGCGTTCTTGGCATAGTGCACCACTACATCGCCGATATTGCCAGGGATAAGTAAGTCGTTGTGCATACGCTCTTCGCTGGTAGATGTGAGTTGGGTGACTGCCAAGAGGATAGGACGGGTGCCGTCTTCGCGTGTCAAGCCCTCGAGAGCGGCTTTCATCATCTCGATAGTACCTGCCGCGTGGAGGTTGCACATATCCACATCCAAGCGAGAGAGTACGGACATGGCTTTCTTGACGGTGTTAGGTATGTCGTGGAGCTTGAGGTCGAGGAAGATCTTGTGTCCACGGCGTTTGAGTTCGCGCACGATAGCAGGACCTTCTGCATAGTAGAGTTCCATACCAATCTTTACGTAAGGCTTTACATCGCCCATCTTGTCAAGGAAGCGATAGGTCTCTTCTGCCGAAGCAAAATCGCATGCAATGATTACATCTTTATTCATGGTTTACTATTCCAATTATATCTGTTAGTTTTTCTATTTTCAGTTCATCCATTAGGGTTGGTAGGCGGTCAATGATCTCTTTTGCTACCATTGGGTTGGTGAGGTTGGCAGCACCAATCTCTACGGCTGTTGCGCCTGCCATCATCATCTCTATCACATCTTCTGCGCTACTTACGCCTCCGCAACCGATGATAGGAAGTGAAGTGGCGCGTGCTACTTGGTTCACCATACGTAGGGCGAGTGGGAAGATACCAGCACCTGAATAGCCACCATAGCGGTTGGCAATCACGGGACGGCGACGGCGAATATCGATGCGCATGCCGAGTACGGTATTGATGAGGCAAAGACCGTCTGCTCCTGCTGCTTCGCAGGCTTTCGCAATAGCCACGATGTCTGTGACGTTGGGCGATAGCTTCATATATACGGGCTTGGTAGTCACGGCTTTAACGGCTGCTGTCACTTCGGCTGCTGCCTCTGGGCTGGTGCCAAATGCCATACCACCATTGTGGACATTAGGGCAGGAGATGTTTACCTCAAGGATATCAATTGGCTCTTTGTCTAGTAGGGCGCAAGTCTCTACATAGTCTTGTACGGAGAAACCGCTGACGTTCGCCACGATGCAGCCATTGTAGTGGCTTTTGAGGCGAGGGAGTTCGTGGGCAATCACATGTTCTACGCCTGGGTTTTGCAAGCCCACCGCATTAATCATTCCATAGTTGCCGCACTCGGCAATACGAGGCAATGGGTTGCCATAGCGTGCTTCGCGGGTGGTGCCTTTGAAAGAGATACCGCCAAGGCAGTTGATATCGTATAACTCAGCAAACTCGTCACCAAAACCGTAGGTACCCGATGCCGGGATGATGGGGTTGGCGAGGGTGATGCCTGAGAGGGATATTTGCAATTTATCGTTCATGTTTTTTTTTATATTGTTCCGGATGTTCTGGAGTGTCCGGATATTCCGGTTAAAAGATTAATTCCTCTGCGGGGAAGACGGGGCCTTCTTTGCAGACGCGTTTTGGTCCTTGGGTAGTTTGAATAGTGCAACCCATACATGCGCCAAAGCCACAACCCATACGCTCTTCCATGCTCACTTCGCCATGGGTGCCTGCGGCTTGCATGAGTGCTTTGATCATGGGCAATGGTCCGCAGGTGTAATAGTAGGATTGTTGTCCGTCTAAGGCGTTGGTGACAAAGCCCTTTACGCCATGACTGCCGTCCACAGTAGTGACGGTGACATCGCAACCGAGTGCGCGGAACTCCTCCTCGTAGAAGACTTCGTCTTTGGTATTGAAGCCGAGAATCACGCGTACCGCTTTGCCTGCTTCGCGCAGTTGGCGAGCGAGCATATACATGGGTGGAACACCTACGCCACCGCCCACAAGCAATGGTTTGTCGCCTGCTTTCGAGAGGTCGTAGCCATTGCCCAGAACAGTCAGTACGTCAAGCTGGGTACCTATTGGCAGGTGACTCATTGCCTCGGTGCCTACACCTACTACCTTATATATAATGGTGAGTACGCCATCGGTAATATTGCAGACAGATATTGGACGACGGAGGAATTGTCCTTCTACGCGGATGTTCACGAACTGCCCAGGGAGAATGCCTGTGGTGTCGCCACAAAGTTGCATACGATAGACGTTCTTGGCTATCTGTTCGTTGGTTTTTATTTCAAATGTTAGTTGCTTCATTCCTTGTTTATGTTATGGTTGTCTATCGGCGAGGTCTCGATGAGGTCACGATGAAGTCACGATGAAGTCACGATGAAGTCACGATGAGCTTCCGATAGAGATAGGTGGCAAATAGGTGGCAAACTACTGGTTGGTATTGTTGTATACTGTTATTCCATTTACTATAGTCTTCACGCATTTGCCATACACTTCCCAACCTTCGAAGGGCATGGCTTGCCCCATGGATAGGAAGTTGTTGGGGTCAATACGATAGCATGCATCCAAATCGAAGTAGGCAAAGGAGCCCGAATTGTCCAAACCGATGATGCGGGCTGGATTAGTGGACATGAGCTCGATAAGGCGTTCGAGGGTGATGATACCCGTTTTAACAAAATGGGTGTACATCAGCGGGAAAGCGGTCTCTAATCCCACAATACCAAATGCACTCTTCTCCAATCCGCGGCTTTTCTCCTCTGCGCTATGAGGTGCGTGGTCGGTAGCGATGCAGTCGATGGTGCCGTCTTTGATTCCTTCAATGAGCGCGAGGCGGTCTTCTTCTGCGCGGAGAGGAGGGTTCATTTTCCACTTTCCATCTTCTTGGAGGTCTTTGTCCGAAAGTAGCAGGTAGTGCGGTGCAGTCTCGCAAGTTACGGGCAATCCTTTCGCTTTTGCCTCGCGGATAAGCGCCACGCTCTCTTTGGTAGAGATATGGCATATATGAAAACGACACCCAGTCTCTTCTATTAGACGGATGTCGCGTTCTATCTCTTTCCATTCGCTTTCAGACACGATGCCACGGTGATTGTGTTTTGCGGCATATTCGCCCGCGTGTATGTAGCCGCCATTGAGCAGCGACTCCACTTCGCAGTGAGCCACCATCACACGATCTACCGCACGAATGCGTTTCATGGCCTCACGCATCAGTTCTTCGCTCTGCACGCCACGTCCGTCATCAGAGAAACCGCGTACATAGGGCGCAAGGGATTCAAAGTCAACGAGTTCGCCAGCACCTTTCTGTCCTACAGTGATAGAGGCAAAGGGATAAACGCCCGTGTAGGTATCGCGACGGATGATGTCCAGTTGCTCTTGCAAGTGCTCCACGGTGTCGGGCACGGGATTGAGGTTGGGCATGGTAAATACCGCGCTATAGCCAGATGCAGCAGCAGCCATGCTACCCGACGCAATAGTCTCTTTATATGAAAAACCCGGCTCGCGAAAGTGGACATGAAGGTCCACAAGAGCCGGTATCTGTACTATGTTGCGGTTAGTCGCCATCTTTTCTGCAATTTTCTAAAATTGCCTGCAAAGGTAGTGTTTTTTTTTGATATATGCAAGTGCTTTAATTCTTTTTTTTATTATTGTTGTATTTTGCAAATTCTAGTTGTCATTTTTTTTATATTTCGTTGTTAGCAAGAGATCTTCGATGATTCGGTTAAGAATGTGAAAACCTTGTGTAGTAGCAGTTATGCGATTGTCTTTTTCACGCAACATTCCTTGTGTGATATATTCTTGTGCTTTATCTTGTTTTATATCCTCTCTATCAACGCCATAGCAGGTTCGCAGTCCTAACATTATGCGTTCTGTATAGCGTTGCTCTTCGGTGAGTATCTCTTCTTCAGGGCGCAGAGAATGCTGGTAAGCTTGTTCCATGTACATATCTAAATCGCTTATATTCCATTGCCGTTTCTGTCCATTATAGCTATGTGCCCCTGCTCCTAATCCAATGTAAGGAGTGTCGTTCCAATAACTAGAGTTGTGCTTTGAATGTCGTTCTGGTAGGGCGAAATTACTGACTTCGTAATGCTCGTAACCATTTTGGGTTAGTTGCTCAACTAGATAATCATACATTTGCATTTCCGTATCTTCATCCACTGCTTCTATCACTCCATGATCGAGTAGAGTAGTCAGTACTGTTCCTTCCTCGTAGATAAGTCCATAACTGGATATATGTTGCACGCCTAATTGGAGTGCTTCTTGGACATCGTGTTGCCACAGTGCCATTGTTTGCGAGGGTAAAGCATACATCAAATCAATAGATATATTATCAAATCCAGCTTCTTGTGCAATAGTTACAGCTTGGCGTGCTTGTGTTGCTGTGTGTCTTCTGCCTATCAATTGTAGTAGTCTGTCATCAAAGGTTTGAATGCCGATACTTAGGCGATTGATACCCATTTTACGCCATGCACGGGCTTTTTCTAAGGTGATATCCCCAGGATTGGCTTCTATTGTTACCTCTCTTCCTTTAGGTAGGTGTAAACTATCAATTATTAATTGTAGATTATGCAACGTTAACGTGCTTGGTGTGCCACCTCCAATGTAAATAGTGGCTATTTGATTCGAATCAATACGGCGGTCTTGCCACTCGCTGAGCAGTGCATCAACATATTGCGATTGTTTATCAAGGTGAGTAGTAGAGAAAAAGTCGCAGTATTTACAGCGACTTTTACAAAAAGGAATATGTACGTATATGCCAACCATGACTTTCGTTTCCCATCCTATTCTTTTTTTGTCTTATCTCCCCATAGGTGTTTCATCCATTCTGCCATTTTCTGTTCTTGTGGACTACCTTGCGCATACCATAATTGTGTGCCTTGCAGAGCATCAGGCATGAATTGCTGCTTAACGAAGTGGTTAGGAAAATCGTGTGCGTATTTATAGCCTTCTCCGTATCCTAGTTCATCCATTAATTTTGTAGGCGCATTTCGCAAGTGCAATGGCACAGGTAGATTACCCGTTTTCTCAACAACCTCTAATGCTTGATTAATAGCTAGATAAGCGGAGTTTGACTTTTGCGAAGTGGCGAGGTAAACAGTAGCCATAGCCAGTGGAATGCGCCCCTCTGGCCATCCAATTTTTTGTAGCGTATCAAAGCAAGCATTGGCTACAAGCATCGCATTCGGATTTGCTAATCCGATATCTTCGCTTGCCGAAATAACCAATCTCCGAGCTATAAATTTAGGGTCTTCTCCTGCAGCAACCATACGAGCTAACCAATATAACGCCGCATCAGGGTCACTCCCTCGGATAGACTTGATGAAAGCAGAGATAATATCGTAATGCAACTCACCATCCTTATCGTATGCTACAGGATTCTGCTGTAGTTGTTTTGTGACAGTCTCGTTGTCAATCACTTTTACACCTGAATTTGTCACGAGCTCTATGATATTGAGCAATTTGCGAGCATCTCCTCCCGAATAGCGGAGGATGCTTTCTGTTTCGCGTAATTCAATACTTAAACTCTTGATATATTCATCTTGCGTTAAAGCACGCTCCAATAACTCTAATAGGTCGACTTTTTCTAGCGATTTGAGTACATAAACTTGACAACGGCTTAAAAGTGGTGTGATAACTTCAAAAGAGGGATTTTCCGTAGTAGCGCCAATGAGGGTGATAGTCCCATCTTCTACGGCTCCTAATAGGCTGTCTTGTTGTGATTTAGAGAAACGGTGAATCTCATCAATAAATAGTATAGCTCGCCTTTCGCCTTCTTGTTTCATCGCTCCATCGCCAAACAATCCGCTATTCATTGCTGCATATCGTTTGGCCTTGTCGATGACTTCTCGTACTTCTTTTACACCACTAGTCACGGCCGATAACGTATAAAAAGGACGTTCCAACTGATGGGCGATGATGCGTGCTAGTGTTGTTTTTCCTACTCCAGGAGGTCCCCATAGAATAAAGGATGATAGATTGTTATTTTCTATCATCTGACGCAGGATAGCTCCTTCTCCCACTAGGTGTTTTTGACCTATATATTCGTTGAGCGTCTTAGGACGCAATCGTTCTGCTAATGGTAACACAGTGTTTAAAGTTTATAGTTTAAAGTTTAAAGGAATGTAGTCGCCTATATACTCCGCATCTTTTCAATTTCCGCTTCATGCTCTATGCAAGTTAGTTGCCTGATATGTGTTTCGGTACGGGTGTCGCTGTCTTCTTTGTACACTAAATAGTGGTGTTCGCCTTTGGCGGCTACCTGTGGCAGGTGCGTGATGGCAATAATCTGTCGAGATGATGACATTTGGCGCATGATTTCTCCCATCTGACTGGCAATAGCACCGCTAACTCCCGTGTCTATTTCATCAAAGATGATGGTTGGCAGACCATTGGTAGAGGCTATTAGTGCTTTGATACATAGCATCAATCTACTGATTTCACCACCAGATGCTACTTCGGCTACACGGCGTAGCGACTGGTTGAGGTTGGCTGCAAACATAAACTGCACATTGTCTTTTCCTGTTTCGGTAAATTCTTCACTGGGCAATATCTCCACAGCCACTTTGGCGTGTGGGATACCGAGACGTTGCATGTCTTCTACTAAATGTGTCTCAATCGTAGTACAAACAGCTTGGCGAGACAATGTCAATAGGCTTGCCTTATCTTCTAACTGCTTTCTTGCCTCTGAACACTTTTGTGTAAGGTGTGCTAATTCTCCATCCATATTTTCCAACCGCTCTACTTGTCCAGCAAGGTTGTCGCGCAACGCTATCAATTCATCAATGGTTCCTACACGATGTTTCTTCATGAGTGTTTGTAGGGTGCTGATGCGAGCCTGTACCTCCTCTAAACGCAGAGGATCGCGTTCGGTATGGTCATATAAACGATGTATATCGGATATAATATCTTTGAGTTCTATTTCTACGCTGTCTAGTCGCTCGGATAATGTACTATCAGCATCTTTGATACGCGTAGCATGAATCAACGCTAGCGCGCCATTGTCACTATCCAATTGCTGTAGAGCCTGTGATAATGCAAATTGTATTTCTTCTGCATGAGACAGACGATATTCTTCTTCTTCCAGTTGTTCCATTTCGCCCGCCTCTAGTTGCGCTTCGACGAGTTGGTTGTACTGCCACTGCAAGTAGTCGGCATCTTCATTTGCCTTTTGCGCTAAGACTTGTGCTTTGCGTAAATCTGCATTCGTTTGTAGGTAGTAGGCGTATGCATTAGAGTATACTTCGTGTTGGGTTTTATTGCCTGCGATTGCGTCTACTATTTGTAGTTGAAACATGTCTTCGCTAATAAGTAAACTCTCGTGTTGTGAGTGAATATCAATGAGTTGTCGTGCTAATGCCTTCAATTCGGATTGTGTTACAATCTCATCGTTGACAAAGGATCGTGAACGGCCATTTTGATTCAGTTCGCGGCGGATAATAATCTCAGACGGTGTGGCGTCAGGCGAGAGAGTGGAGAATGTTGCCTCTATCACGCAACGCTCTTCGCCTTCGGTGATAGCTTTGGTATCAGCTCGTGCTCCCATTACTAGATTGAGTGCTCCCAAAATAATACTTTTTCCAGCACCCGTTTCGCCCGTCATCACAGAAAAGCCATCATGGAAGTCAATATCCAGATGGGAGATGAGAGCATAATTACGTATGTGAAGATGGGTAAGCATAACTTTACGCTGCAAAGGTACGGATTTTTTCTAATATACACAAATTATTGCACTAAAAACACACAAAAATATGCGAATATTTAAGAAATATTTGGTGGTATCAAAAAAAAATCGTACCTTTGCACGTTAAATATTGTGAATGCTTATGGAAATATCTACACTTGATTCGTTTTATAACTTTCTTTTTGTGTTATCCCTCATAGGGCTCGTTGTTTTTGTAGCGTTGTATTTTGTAGATGCGGGCTATGGTAAAATGCGTACTGAGAAGTGGGGACCAGCAATTAATAATAAAGTAGGGTGGTGTCTAATGGAGATGCCTGTGTTTGTCGTGATGCTGTACTTGTGGGGTGTCTCAGAGGTGAAGTTTCAGTTGCCTTATTTGATATTCTTCCTCATATTTGAGTTTCATTATTTCCAACGCTCGTTTATATTCCCCTTCTTGCTGAAAGGAAATAGCAAGATGCCGTTGGCGATAATGGGATTATCGGTGATTTGGAATCTACTCAATGGATATATACAAGGTTATTGGTTGTTCCATCTAGCACCCGTATATATGCCTCAGCTTTATACAATTGAATGGCTGACTGATCCTAGATTTTTAATAGGTGTAGCAATATTTGTGGTAGGATGGGTCATTAATATGCATTCCGATCATGTGATTCGTCATTTGCGTAAGCCTGGGGATACCAATCACTATTTGCCAAAGAAGGGTATGTATAGGTATGTTACTAGTGCCAATTACCTTGGTGAGATAACAGAATGGCTTGGTTTCTCTATCCTAACTTGGTCATGGGCAGGTTTGAGTTTCTTCTGGTTCTCATGCTGTAACCTTGTACCACGCGCCAACTCTATTTATCATAGATATAAACAAGAATTTGCGGATGAGTTTGATGAGAAAAAACTCAAGCGTATCATTCCTTTTATATATTAGGCCGCTAATGCTGTTAGATGGTATTGAATAATTTTTGAACAATGAATAATAATCTCCTTTTTACTGAGCATAAGCTTGGTCCTGTAACTTTGCGCAATCGCGCTATCCGTAGTGCCGCTTTTGAGAATATGGCATATGGTAACAAACCTAGTGAAGATCTCTATAACTATCATACCGCAGTAGCTCGTGGTGGTGCAGCAATGACCACTGTGGCATACTGCTCTGTTACGCGTTCGGGTGTTTCTTTTGATGGTCAATTATATATCCACGATGAGATTAAGGATGACCTCAAACGCCTTACAGATGGTATCCATGCTGAGGGTGCCAAGGCTAGTATCCAATTAGGCCACTGTGGTAATATGACCCACTTTTATACCTGCAATTGTCTCCCCGTTGGAGCGAGCACAGGTTTTAACCTCTATTCGCCTACTTTGCATCGTGCGTTGAAAAAGCATGAAATACAGGAGATTGTCAAGGCGTTCGGTCATGCTGTGGACTTCTGCCGTGAATGTGGCTTTGATTGTGTGGAGATTCATGCTGGTCATGGCTATTTGATTTCTCAATTCTTATCTCCTTATACTAACCATCGCAAAGATGAGTACGGAGGTTCGCTTGAGTATCGTATGCGTTTCATGAACGAGGTGATGGCTGAGGTGATGGCGCATGCAGGCGATGATATGGCAGTCGTGGTGAAAACCAATATGTACGATGGATTTAAGTCTGGCTTGCAGGTGGAGGAGTGCATTAAAGTGGCGCAAGAAATAGAGAAACATGGTGTGCACGCGTTGGTACTTACTGCTGGTTTTGTTAGTAAAGCACCTTTCACCGTTATGGGTGGTGCAATGCCTATCAAAACATTGGCACACTATATGAATCCTTGGTCATTCTGGTGGTTGCGTCTAGCGTTGCGTTTTGTGGGACATTTGATGATTCCTACTGTGCCTTTCAAAGAACTCTTCTTCTTGGATACAGCAAAGCAGTTCCGTCAGGCGTTGAAGATGCCACTTATTTATGTGGGTGGTGTGATGGGTCGTGAGAATGCAGAAACTGCGTTGGCGGCTGGTTTTGATTTTGTACAGATTGGTCACGCGCTTGTGCGTGATACTGATTTTGTGAATAAGATGCGTGAAGAACAATACCATTCGGAATGTAAGCGTTCTAACTATTGTGTAGCACGTATGTACACACTAGATATGAAGTGCCATGAGTGTGATAAGGATATTCCTGCTTATCTAAAGAAAGAGGCACTTAAGTATGAACAAATGTGGTATCCCGAGAAAAAGTAAACTAGAATGTTAGCATTAGTTACAGGTGCATCGTCGGGTATTGGTTTGCAATATGCTACCCAGTTGGCGCGTGATTATCATACCGATCTCTTGTTAGTTAGCAATCAAGAGGAAGAACAGAAGCAAGTAGCAACCGAATTGGCTGCGCAATACGGCGTTACGGCTATCCCGTTATATGCTGATTTGAGCAAGCAGGATGCCGCAGAACAGTTGTATCAATACTGTCAGGATAATGGCTTGGTAGTGGATATATTGGTTAACAACGCGGGTGTGTTCTTCTTCAATCCCTATTGCGAGACGTCAATGAAACGTATTGAGTTGATTCTCAATTTGCATATGATTACGGTGGCTAAACTCTGTCGCCTATTCGGTGAGGATATGTGTCGTCGCCAGTTGACAGCAGAGGAAGCTGCGCAGAAAATCTGCGGTAAACCGCGTCAGAAGGGCTATATCCTCAATATGTCGTCAATGTCGGCATGGATGGCTATGCCAGGTATTCAGTCGTATAATGCTACAAAGGCCTTTATATATAATTTCTCTAAGTCTTTGTGGTACGAACTCAAACCCAAGGGTGTTCATATCACGGTTATGACACCAGGTGCTGTTGATACAGCGTTGTTTGGTTTGGCGCCTCATTTGCGTCGTTTGGCGGTTAATTTGACAGTCTCCATTCCTCCTGAGAAGCTAGTGAAACGTGCGCTGAAGAAGATGTTCCGCGGCAAGAAAGCTGACATGCCAGGTGTTATTAACCATCTCTGTACTCCGCTGCTAAAACACACCCCCGATTGGCTAGTCTTTTTGGTGATGAAATTTATTGGCAAATACCAAAAGTAAAAATAATATCTTGAACTCTAATTTTAATGTTTTGATTATGTTTAGATTGTTTTTGAGCTTATTTCTGCTTCTCGCGGGGGGGGGGGGCATTGCCGCCGCTTCTACAAGTGCCGTATTAGCCTCAAATTTGGAGACTTCTTTCACTGCGACATATACGCAAACATCAACTACAGATGTTCAAATAACAGGTAATGCTCCTGAGGGATCGTCTGCGGAATTTATAACTACATATAGAACAAAGGAACAATTGACAGCAGAGAATTCAATGACTTATACCATATCTGGTTATGATGGTAAGACAATAGAGGCAATAACGTTGAGTATGCACTCTAAAGAAGATGATGGTACTGGGGAATTGTTTATTAAAATCGGAGATAGAATCATTGCAGAAATATTTAAGGTGGGATATAAAGGTTTCTCAGGTGTCTCGTTTAATGAATGGTACAATGTTGATAATTTTACTTTTTCATATATAGACGTTAATGTCGTATTCAAGGATGGGGTTGACTTGAAAGTAGAGAGTGGTGAAGATGTTGTTATTGAAATAAAAGCGTATAAGAACTCCCTCTACTGCCAATCTGTATCAATTACTTGGAATAATGGTTCTTATACACGTGGAAGTTTAACTGCAGAAAAGTTTGGAACGATTTGTTTGGATAAAGGTGGAGTGGTGAAATCGGGTGGTACGCTCTATGAAATAGCATATCGAGATGATAGCGGTATCTATATGGATGAGGTGACACGCATGGAAGCAGGTGTCCCTTATATCTTTCAAGCAACAGATACGGAACTCGTGATTGCTCACGATGAGACAACGGCTACTGAACCAATAAATAGGAATGGCTTGTATGGCACGTTCACAGAAATTAGTGATGTGGCTGCGGTTAGTACAGATAAAACAGAGTATGTTATTGCTGGAGGGAAAATCTGTAAATGTGAATCAAATTGTCAAGTGCCTGCAAATCGTGCCTATATTGTATTGAGTGAAGTACGAACAGAAGAAACACCTGTGCAACAAGGTCGCCGTCGCGTGGGAATGAGCATACAAGGTGAGAATCAAACTACTGCGGTTGAAAATACAATGGTAACTACAAGGGAAGGTGTATATGACATTATGGGACGCCGCCTTGTCGCGCCAACTGCTTCAGGATTCTATATTATCAACGGCGAGAAAGTATTCGTGACTAAGTAACTTCCTACATCACGTACATGCTATGAACAAGAAAACGTATCAACGTCCAGAAACAAAAACTATTAAACTAGAAACAAACGCCATCCTCTGCGCTAGTGGCGGTATGAGAGGATATATTCCTATGGGCACTCCTGGTTCTGGTTTTATAGCTGATTAAGGTGCATAGGAAATAAAAAAGCAACAGAAAGGTATTATATCAGCCTTGAATTGTGCGGTAATAGTGCGGGAATTGTACGGGAATTGTACGGGAATTGTGCGGGAATAGTGCGGTGCGAATCGCTATCCTATAATGCACAGTCAAGAATCATCATCAGCACAAATCCAGCTGTGAAACCAAGAGTGGGAATATTACTATGCGGTTCTGCCTGCGCCTCTGGTATCAGTTCTTCTACTACGACATACATCATAGCACCTGCGGCGAAAGCTAAAAGATATGGCAATGCCGGAGCTATATACACAATTAAAGCCATCGTTAAAATACTAGCTATCGGCTCAACTATCCCCGACAAGGCTCCTATGATAAATGCTTTGCCACGTTTCATGCCTTCAGAGTAGAGTGGCATAGACAATACAGCTCCCTCTGGTATATTTTGCAAAGCGATACCGATAGCCAATGACCATGCAGCAGCCATGGAAATAGTAGAACCTTCAAGCATCGCCGACCCTATCAAAACGCCTACCGCCATGCCTTCAGGTATATTGTGCAACGTAACCGCCACAGAAAGCATCGTGGTGCGCTGCCATTGCTTTTTTTGTGGTAAACCCTCTGGGTGGTCTGCACCTATATGCAAGTGGGGAATGAGTGTATCTAGCAATAATAGAAATAATATACCTCCTACAAATCCTATAGCAGCAGGCATCCACTCGCTAGCTCCTGCCTCCAACGACATCTCCATACTAGGCAATATGAGCGACCATATACATGCCGCTACCATCACGCCAGACGCAAAACCCAGCAGCAACTTCCTAAACAGTGCACTCATCTCACCGCGAAGGAAAAAGACCATAGCTGCACCTAAAACAGTACCTAGGAACGGAAGAAGAAGGATGGGAAGCATGGTTTCTGAGTTAGTGACAAGTATATTTAAGTATTTGATCGCCCTGACGTACAAGATAGATGCCTGGCGCTAATGTACGGATAGTATTTTCGAGTGCATCAGTTGTACTATTCGTAACAACCATTCCCGAAATGGAGTAGATGGTAGCTGAGCTATTACAGGCTATGTCTTTTAACTCCGTAGCACTGGTAGAGATGGTCACAGACGAGGTGACGTTTGTAATAGTGAGACGCCCTAACTCTGCATCGTAGGTGCTATTGGCACCCGCGACATAGACTTGAGTAGGATGAGTGCCATCAGATAATGTTAGGTATGCAATGAAACCATCCGACAATGTGTATTGGTGAGCAGGCCACATGGTAAGTTGCTGCTTTACCGATACAGGGAAAGTAGTGATGGTACTATTATCAAGAAACACCTGCAAAGCCAACTCGGGATAGTCAATGAACGGATTACGATTTCCTTGGTAGTCCTGCGCGCCATCGTTACGAACCATCTCGGTGAGAGAAGGAGGATCTTGCATATGCCACTTGAGTAGGATATGCAATGACTCAAAGACGCCATCGCTTCCTAACTTGTTGAGCAACTGCGCATTACCATTATATAGTTTGTTCTTATGTCCTCCAGCTTCGCCATATACAATATAATCGTAGATGATAACTCTCGCCGCGTCGCCACGATAACTGCCTAAGTTCTCTAGACGATAATTGGCATTGTTGATACCTACTAGATCTGGATCGTAGAATGTGCCTCCGCTCTCCCCATACGCGTTGTTGCCTCGGCTAGAGTTAATGCTCTTGTTAGTAGGACGCACCGACTGCATGTCGTGTCCCATAGGAATGTTCTTATTTGCGCCCTTAGATTGAGGCCAAGTGTGCTCGCGGTTGTAAGTAGTACCACCATCCCACGTGCCATTCATACTCTTGCCATCGTAGTATCCAATGATATTGCCAGGAGTGTTGAGGTCGCGATCAACGCCGATATAGGCATCGCGTAGCGTGTTATATGAATATGCCGATGTGCCCAAAAGGCAGGTGCTACCCATTAAGGTATTCAAACGCTCAAATAGATCGTCGCCCATCAGTTGGTATAAATATGTGTAACTGCAGTCATCTTCGTAATAACCATTTTGTCGCTCCTTATACTCACTATAAGCAGCCTTTCCTTCATCAGTTCCTACGTGTGCTTGCATATCCACGCTAGCAAATAACGAAGAGGACACGACGCAACAAGCCAAAAGTAAAGATATATATTTCATAATCTACAAATTGTTACAATTCTGCCGCAAAGTTAGTTGAAAATCCTCGTACGCGCAAGCGCGCGTGAATAAATAAGGAGAAAGAATCAATGAAAATAAACTTTTTTTGAAAAAAATGCAAAAATATTTGGTGGAATGAAAAAAAAATAGTAATTTTGCACGATTTTACGCGTATAGTAGGGATTGGTATGGGCATTTGTGGAGCGAAAATGGGGATAAAATATGGGGTAACTGCTTAGAAATAAACTAAATACAAAAATAAAATGTCAAAGATTTGTCAAATTACAGGCAAGAAAGCCATGGGTGGATGCAATGTGTCTCACTCAAAACGTCACACAAAGCGGACGTTTGATGTGAACCTCTTCCACAAGAAGTTCTACTGGGTAGAACAAGATACGTGGATCATGCTGAACGTGAGTGCAGCTGGTCTGAGAACTATTAACAAGATCGGATTGGATGCGGCGCTGAAGCGTGCTTCCGAGAAGGGTTACATTTAATTAAGGAGGATTCGTTATGGCAAAGAAAAGTAAAGAAGCACGTGTCCAAGTTATTTTGGAGTGCACCGAGCACAAGGCCAGCGGTATGCCAGGTACATCACGTTACATTACTACCAAAAACCGCAAGAACACTCCTGAGCGTTTGGAACTGAAGAAGTACAACCCAATTCTCAAGAAGTACACCATCCATAAAGAAATTAAGTAATTAACCTCTAATTGAGAAAGGCTAAGAACTATGGCAAAGAAAGCGGTCGCAACACTTCACACTGGTAACGCTGGTCGTAACCATACTAAGTGTATAAAGATGGTAAAGAGCCCTAAAACAGGTGCTTACATCTTCCAAGAAGAAATTGTTGAGAATGATAAGGTTGCTGCTTACTTTAAGTAAGATTCGCAATAAAAATCTGAAAAAAAGCATACGAAATTTGATAGTATGCTTTTTTTTTTGTACCTTTGCAACGAAATTGGATTGTATTGGGTGAGATTAATCATGTGAAATCAGTGTAAGATATTACGAAACACTATGTTAGGAATTATTATTAACCCGAAATCTGGAAAACGTGCCTTTCGCAAACAGCGATTGTATTTGTGGCGTTTGTTGAAGGCGCGCCGTCAACCATTTATATATAGAGTGACCAAGTATGCTAACCATGCAATAGAATTGGCACGTGAACTGGTGGAGGAGAAAGGCTGCACACAAATATTAGTGCTAGGCGGTGACGGAACGCTCAGCGAAGTAATCAATGGTATTATGCGTGCCGAACTTACACCAGAGGAAAAAGCCAACATTCAATTCGGACTGATGCCTCGAGGTACTGGCAATGATTTTGCAAGGCATTGGGGCTTAGGAAAAGATTTTAAGCGTTCGCTAGACATCTTCTTTGCTGGACATTCCAAACCAATTGATGTGGGATGTGTGACGTATTGGCGAAATAATATAGAACACCATCGCTACTTTATCAATTCGCTCGGTTTTGGCATTGAGCCAATGGTCTGTAGAGGAGCAGAACAATTGAAGTATTATATTGGCAGTCACCATGTAAACTATTTCTTTGCGCTGATATGGTCACTAACGAAATATAAAAATCCTCATCTGCGTTTAGATGTAGATGGTAAAACCGTGGTTGAAGGCAAGATGTTTGTCACTAGTATAGCCAATGGTTCGTATGTAGGTGGCGGTATGAAATTGAACCCTGATGCCGATCCATGCGATGGTGTACTTCATGCTATGTTCTTGACACCTCCTTCGTTCAAGGAAATTTGTCAAGCTGTCCCCCGTTTGTTTGATGGCCGTCTGCATGAACTACCTTTTATTCATCCAGTAGTAGCTGACAATTTGCTAATGCATACCAAGAAACATCAGTCGTTTGAGGCCGACGGTATTGTGATGGACGTGACCGGACCATGTCAGGTCACTTGCATGAAACATGCGTTGCAGATGATTGTTCCGTCGGATAAATGATAGGACGCTATCCGTGGTTATAGGTTGTGGGCAAAGGTTTCTGCTTCGGATAACTGATTGATTTTTCCCACATCCATCATACGATAATTCTCAGGGATGTAAGCTCTGAGAATTTCTTTTTCTGCAATACTTAAGTATAAATCAATCAACGAGAATTTGTCTCCCTTCTCTGCTACAACCTTGTCCATTACATCAAAAATGCGTGGATTGAGTACTTGCATGCCCGAAAAAGCGAGGCGCGAGGTGATGCAGTTATTAGGTGATGATGCGAGAGAGGCAGGTCGTACTTCTCCAGTAGTAATGTTTGTCCATCCGAGAAGTCGATTTGCATTATCGAAGAGTAGATAGCGTTGTGTATCTCGCGGACTGACTACAACTATGCCCATCTCCTTTGGATTATATGTTTTTAGAAGGGTAGGTATATCAATATTCGATAAAATATCTACATTGCACACCAATATGCCATTAGGCGATGAAGTGAGATGGCTATCAGACAAAGATGTTAGTAGTGATTGTGCTTTCCTAAGTCCACCGCCAGTCTCTAGCAGCATGTCGCGCTCATCGCTCACGGTGATATGACAACCGAAATTATCATTATCATGCAGATACTTAATAATCATATCTGGAAAATGGTGCACGTTTATCACTATATCCGTTATACCAGCCGCTTTTAATCGCTCTATCTGCCACTGTAGTAGGGTCTTACCAGCCAAAGGAACAAGTGCCTTAGGCATTGTGTCGGTCAGGGGCTTGAGACGCGTACCCAAGCCCGCTGCAAAAATCATAGCCCGCATTATTCTGCACATTCGGTGGTTGGTTCGTCGGGTTCTTCTACGATGGTCTGAGCCTTTAGGTCGTTATAGAAACAAGCAGTAGCTGTCTGAGTGTAAGGCACAAGAAAGAGGGTTCCTATACCTAAAGTTAGGATACAAAGCAATGCCCAACCAATAAATGTGAGGTCTAATACAAATAAGTTCCACTTTTGGCCACGCATCATCTGGCGGCTAAGTTTCATGGCTTCACGAACTGATATGTTAGGATAATCGTGAAGTAGATAAGGCACCATACGATACATATAACTCATGATAATAGCGCCAATGCCAAAAGTGATGATAGCAAACAATGCGGATAGGATAGTAATAAACAAGCCAGCAATTAGCAACTTTCCATAATTTGCTTTGGTGTGTTGCCATGTGGCTTGCAATAAGTCTTCTCCTTTGCCACGTGTTAGCCCTAGCAAGGCTATGTACATCGCATATTGCAATGGGATAATTAATACTGCTAAAAATGTAGTAGATGAAGAACCATATAGCGTATCACTAAGCGCTCCTTTCAAGTCTCCGATAACCGATGGTACGGAAATAGCACATGATAAAACAAGAATGATAGCACTAACAATGGCACCTTCGCCCCAGCGATTTTGGAGTGCCTCACGCGCTTGTGCGCGGTATTCAGAAGGAGTTTTCATAATGATAAAACTATTTAATAGTGATGTTTGTTATAAAGCGACTGCAAAGTTACTATTTTTTTTTTATATATGCAAGTGGAGTGAAAAAAATAACAAAAAAGACACCCCGTCGGATGTCTTTTAGTGTCCTCCCAGGGACTCGAACCCTGGACCCACTGATTAAGAGTCAGTTGCTCTACCAACTGAGCTAGGAAGACCCTTTCTTTTCGAAATCGGCTGCAAAGGTACTGCTTTTTTTTGATATGACCAAATATTTTTACAAAAAACTGCTTTTTTTTGCATATTTCATAAAAAAGTAGTACCTTTGTAGCGTATTTTACATTGGATAACTATGCAATCGTTAAGTCAATTATTTTTTGAGGCTACAGGCAAAAAGGCCGGTGAACAGATAGCTCTTACTGCCTCGGGCAGCAATCGTAGATACTACCGCATTATGAGTGAAGATGGTAGTGAGTCGTTGATTGGCGTACAAGGCACTTCACGTGATGAAAACCATGCCTTTCTCTATATGGCTGAGCACTTTTTGGAGCTTGGTTTACATGTGCCTCGCGTAATGGCAGTCAGCGATGATGAAATGAACTACGTTCAGCAAGACTTAGGTAATGTTTTGCTATTTGATTATATAGCCGAAGGTCGTAAGACAGGTGTATTCAGTGCTGGCGAAAAAGAGATCTTGCGCAAAACAGTGCGCGGATTGGCACAATTTCAAGTGCTTGGAGCCAAAAGCTTTGATTTTAAACAATGTTATCCCCAACCAGAATTTAACTTACGTTCTATACTCTGGGATTTGAACTATTTTAAGTATTGCTTTTTAAAGGCAACAGGTCTAGAGTTTCAGGAAGATAAGTTAGAAAATGAGTTTGAACGTTTGGCATATATTTTGCTGAACAATAGCGATATGACGGCGTTTATGTACCGAGACTTCCAATCCCGTAATGTGATGGTAGTCAAGGATAAAAATGGCGATGAGATACCTTATTTTATTGATTTCCAAGGTGGTAGAAAAGGTCCTGTCTACTACGATGTAGCATCGTTCCTTTGGCAAGCTAAGGCAAATTTCCATCCAGATTTGCGCGAAGAATTGGTAGAACTCTATTTAGAGGAATTGCAAAAATATCTGCCTGTGGATAAAGAGAAATTCTATGATACGCTAAAGCACTTCGTGCTCTTCCGTACAATGCAAGTGCTTGGTGCTTATGGATTTAGAGGGTATTTTGAAAAGAAACCTCATTTCTTACAGTCCATACCGTTTGCTATAGATAATTTACGTCATCTGCTCAAGTATGCTAGTGAAGACTATCCATATCTGATTCAAGTGTTGAAGGAGATGACAGAAATGAAGCAGTTTAAGGATGTTGGCATGCGTAAGCCACTAGTGGTACGTGTGTTGAGCTTCTCATACAAGAAAGGTATTCCTGCTGACCCATCAGGCAATGGTGGTGGCTTTGTATTCGATTGCCGCGCTATCAATAACCCCGGAAAGTATGAACGCTACCAGTTCTTTACTGGTATGGATGATCCTGTGATAAACTTTTTAGAAGAGGATGGTGAGATATTGCCGTTTTTGAACCAAGCGTATGATATGGTGGACTTTTCGGTGAAACGCTATATGGATCGTGGATTCCAAAATTTGATGATATCGTTTGGATGTACTGGTGGACAACATCGTTCTGTATATGCAGCAGAGAAGATGGCTGCGCATATTAATGATAAGTTTGGTGTTGAGGTGCAACTTATCCACCGCGAACAAAATATGGAGCGTGTACTCAATAGTAAGGATTGATACGTTTATGGACATCGCGCTAGTATTTAGTGTTTATAAATAAGATGGTATTTGCTATATTGTTTTCGGTATTAACTACGCTATCTGAGGGTATGTTTCATACCTCCTACGAAACGGAGGTTGATACGACCGCTGCTGCATGCAATGTCGTAGTGGACTCAATGATATATTATTTGCAAACCAACCCAGAGAGATTATCAGCGGAGTTTTTTGGAGGGTTGGGGAAGCAGAACGAGACATCTAAAAATGCATTTTACTTAATATGGAAGGAATCGGAGTATCTTCCTGAGAAACAATTCAGTAGGTTGGTACTAGATGTACTAGTAAATGAACGTCCATTCCTTACCGATCTGGTAGTAGAAAGTCAAGTGACAGATAACATATCTGATAGAAAACGCAATATTCGAGTAGATATTAACTACGCAGGTTCGCTCGTAAAAGAGGCATATGGTAATTTTCATATTACTCCTATAGGCGAAAATACGGCTAAAGTAGGTATGGATGTGCATGTAAAGTTTGGTTGGTTCTTCCGCATATTTATCACACGCAAAGTATATAGCGAAACAATTGATTGGCGTTTGGTACGATTTGTGACTAACTTGAAATTGCGTTCTGAAGGAATAGTGATGGATGATGCGTATTGGAGTGCTGTTGACAAACAGCCAAGCCTATAGACTTTCAATTAAGATTATGGATATATTAGAAAGAATAGATGGATTAGAGGCAAAGTTTCACGAGGTGAGTCTGCTGATTACAGACCCCTCTGTGATTGCCGATCAGGCACGTTATGTACGACTGAATCGTGAGTACCGTGACTTGGAGCGAGTATTGGCTTCCGCAGAGAAATACAAGAAAGCAGTAACTGACTTAGAGGAAGCTAAGTTCTTGTTTCACAATGAGTCGGATGCCGATTTGCGCGAGATGGCACGTGCAGAGATTGATGAGTTGGAGCCACAGATTCCTGCTCTGGAAGAAGAAGTGAAACTCATGCTATTGCCTCAAGACCCAGAGGACGGCAAGAATGTAGTGATGGAGATTCGCGCTGGTACAGGTGGCGATGAGGCGAGTATCTTTGCAGGTGACTTGTTTCGCATGTACAGCAAGTATTTTGAGACACACGGCATGAAAATGACGGTGAGCAGTTTCTCGGAAGGAGCGGTAGGCGGTTACAAGGAGATTATCTTCAATGTGTCGGGCGAGAATGTCTATGGTACATTGAAATATGAATCGGGCGTGCACCGCGTACAGCGTGTGCCTGTCACCGAGACGCAAGGACGTGTGCACACTTCGGCTGCTACGGTGGCGGTATTGCCAGAGGCAGACGAGTTTGAGGTGCATATCAACGAGGGCGAGATTAAGTGGGAGACTTTCCGTTCGGGTGGTGCTGGTGGTCAGAACGTGAACAAAGTGGAGTCGGGTGTGCGTCTGCGTTACAACTGGAAGAATCCCAACACGGGCGAGGTGCAAGAGATATTGATTGAGTGTACCGAAACGCGCGACCAGCCGAAGAACAAAGAGCGTGCACTCTCGCGCCTGCGCACGCAAATATATGATAAGGAGCATCAGAAGTATATTGATGATATTGCTGCAAGACGTAAGACCATGGTCAGTACAGGCGACCGCTCTGCGAAGATTCGTACCTATAACTATCCGCAGGGGCGCATCACCGATCACCGAATTGGTTATACAATATACAACCTTACTGCCTTTATGGATGGCGAGATTCAAGGTGTGATTGATGCCCTGCAAGTAGCAGAGAACGCTGAAAGAATGAAAGAAAGCGAACTATAATGTACCTATTCTATACTCCTGATATTGAGCAACATTGCTTCCTCAGCGAGGAGGAGTCAGCGCACTGTGTGCGTGTGTTGCGCTATGACCGTGGCGATGAGATACTGCTGACCGATGGGCGTGGTACAACCTACCATGCGCGTATCACGAATCCACACCCTCGCCATTGCGAGTTTGAGATTCTGAGCCAAGAGAAGCAAGTAAAAACGCACAACATCTATTTGCATGTGGCGATTGCGCCAACGAAGAATATCGAGCGATTGGAATGGATGGTGGAGAAGTGCACAGAGATTGGTGTGGATGAGATTACGCCGCTATTGTGCCGCTTCTCGGAGCGTAAAAATCTGCGCAATGACCGACTAGAGAAGATTATCCTATCGGCTGCCAAACAGTCGCTTACGCCCTATCTGCCGAAACTCAATCCGCTGACGGACTTCGCGACACTCATGCAGCAATATGGTGGCAATGAGGAGATGGATAAGTTTATTGCCCATTGCTACAAGGATGAGAAACGCGAGCTGAAAGACGCGCTGCGCAAGGGTAGGGACGTGCTCATTTTGATTGGTCCAGAAGGCGACTTTTCAGAGCTGGAGGTAGAGCAAGCTATCACTCAGGGCTTTGTGCCAGTAGGCTTGGGACGCTCGCGCCTTCGCACCGAAACTGCAGGCGTAGTGGCATGCCATACGGCGGTATTGTTGAATGAGGAATAGATCGCTACGCTGTAGATAAGAGATGATAGAGAAACTACTACATATTGACACCGAAATTCTGTTAGCAATCAATGGATGGCATGCGCCTTGGGCAGATACGCTGATGTGGATCATCTCGGCGAAGGCGACATGGATTCCGTTGTATCTGCTATTAATCGGATTGCTCATCTGGCGGTATCGCAAGCCTGTTCCAACAGCGGTAAAGTGGCTGCAACGTGTGCCTGCTTGCGTTGTGATGATAGTGGTAATTGCATGCGCTGTAGGTGCGGCAGATTTTATAGCTTCAGGTATTTTGAAAGACCTCGTTGCTCGCCCACGCCCCACGCGTGTACCCGAATTAGAAGGTGTGTTGCATTTGGTAAATGGCTATCGCAGCGGACAATATGGCTTTGTCAGTAGCCATGCAGCGAATACAATGGCGTGTGCGTTGCTCTTCTCACTCATTTGGCGCAATAAAATAGCCACCTGTGGCTTGATGCTTTGGGTGGCGGCAAATTGCTATAGTAGAATGTATCTTGGGGTTCATTACCCTACGGATATCTTGGGAGGGATTATTATTGGGATTCTGATGGCTGTTGTGGGGTATGTGCTTCTTCGTCGGTGGGGGATAATGTATCGTGGGGGAAAGGATGTGGTGCAATCCAGTTGCATGTTTGTCTAGGAATGCGTGAATTATGGTTCAACTGGCGGTTCATGAAAGCTTCAAACTGCTCTGGGCTGAGGAGATTTTTCAATTCTTCTTGCAGTTGCATCATGCGTTGTAGAGCTTCGTTACGTGTGTTGCTAATGTCACGCATCTGAGCATATTTGAGATGTAACTGAAAGAGTCGGTGACACAACAGGGTGTCTGTGATGTTCAACTCATCTACCAGCATCTTTGTTTGCTTGAGGGCGATGTCTTTCGCAGTACGCTGAGGGTAATTCGATTTTTGAGCACTCATAGCCAGCGAAAAGAACAATATTGCTACTATGTATATATAACGAGTCATACGAATAAAGTAACCACAAAAATTATGCCAAAATATACGCCTAAATATCATACTGAGTGGAAAATTGCGAAAAGATTATATTTTTCGCAAGAAAATAGTCAACGTTCATCGCGTCCGGCGGTGCGTGTCGCGCTGGGGGGGATTATCATTGGTGTGTTGGTGATGATTGTTGCAATCAGTGTGGTAGTTGGGTTTAAGCAGGAGATTAGGCAAAAAGTAGCTGGGTTTGGCAGTCATATTCAGGTGGTGAACTTCGACAATAACTCTACCTACGAACTGCAACCTATCTATGTTTCTGATTCGTTGTTGCAGAAGATACAGAAAATTCCGCATGTTGCTCATATTTCTACATTTGCTTCTAAACCTGGCATCATTAAGACTGATAGTGCATTTCAAGGGATTGTGTTCAAGGGAACAGAATATTGGGATTATTTTTCGCAAAATCTAGTAGAAGGTGCTTTACCTACAGCCGCCAATGAAGTGTTGCTTTCCACAGAACTAGCAAAGCAGTTGCAGTTGAATGTTGGGGATAGATTTTTGTGCTATTTTGTCCAAGATGACTTGCGTGTAAGGCGCTTGTATATAGCGGGTTTGTATAATACATGCATGAGCGAGATGGACAAATTATTTGTGCTTGGAGATATTGCTTTGGTGCGCCAGCTCAATGAATGGAAGGAGGATCAGGTGTCGGGTGTGGAAATCTTAGTAGATGATTTTCGCTATTTGGAGAAAACCACGCAGGACGTCTATTTCGCGACAGCTAATCGTATTGATCAAGATGGAAATACGTTATATACACAGAATTTGCAGCAGCTCAATCCTAATATCTTTGCCTGGTTAGATTTGCTTGATATGAATGTGGTCATTATCATTGTCTTGATGTTGTGTGTATCGGGCTTCAGCATCATCACGGGCTTGATTATTTTGATTCTTGATAGTGTGTCATTGATAGGGACGCTCAAGGCTTTAGGCGCTGCTAATCAGTTTATTAGACGTATTTTTATTTATCAGGCTATCATGCTCATTGGCAAGGGAATGTTATGGGGCAATGCGATAGGTATTGGGCTATGTATGCTGCAGCATTTCACGCATCTGATACCGTTGGATCCTGCATCTTACTATGTAAGTTACGTGCCGATGGCCTTTCCGTGGCTGTGGTGGGTAGTGTTGAATCTGGGAATATTGCTAGTATCCTGGCTTATTTTGCTCGCACCATCTGCTATTGTCACGCAGATTAGTCCTGCTAAAGTTATGCATTTTGAATAAGGAAGTTAGGCTATGAAACTTTATACATCAGTAGATATTGCTCCTGCTTCGAAGAAGATAGGTTACAATGATAAACTCCTTCTCTTGGGGTCGTGTTTTGCCGACAATATTGGTGCGAAGTTTGGAGAGCATTATTTCCAAGCAACAGTTAATCCGTTTGGTACCTTGTATAATCCTGCGTCGATTGCTCAGGCTATTTCCAGTTGCCAATCACCTGTTGCCCAACCAATCTCGCCAATCTATCACAATGGCTTATGGCATTCTTTTTCTCATCACGGCAGTTTTTCGTGCACGAATAAAGAGGAACTACTATACGCATGCGAACAGGGTAGAGTATTGTTGCGAGAAGCGTTGCTGCAAGCGACTACGGTGATTATCACTTTTGGCACCGCGTGGGTGTATGAGTATGAGGGTGAAATAGTTGCCAATTGCCACAAGTTACCTGCTAATCAATTTATTCGCAGACGTTTGACGGTAAATGAGATTGTTGCGATCTGGCAACCTATAATAGATGCTATGCCTGACAAGCATTGGATTTTCACTATCAGCCCTATTCGCCACATCAAAGATGGGCTGCATGAGAACCAACTCAGCAAAGCAATCTTGCTCCAGGCAGTGGAGCATCTCACGTCTTGCCTTTCGCCTTTAGCCTTTCGCCTTTCTTATTTCCCCTCCTACGAGATTATGCTAGACGAGTTGCGGGATTATCGTTTCTATGCTGAGGATATGCTGCATCCTTCTCCTGTGGCGGTGGATTATATCTGGCAGCGTTTTGTGGATGCTTATATGACTGACGATACGCAGAAAGAGATGCGCACCTTGCATCAGTTGTGGCGTGACTGCCATCATCGTTGCTTACATCCGGAATCCGACGAAGCGCAACAATTTGCACAAAGAACTAACACGCGACTGCATGAAGTACAATTGCGCTATCCCTGGATAGAATCTAAATGCTAGTATTTCTATGAACCAATGAGCCACTTGCTTGATGGGTGGCTAGTACCAATACTTCAGCTATCTGTACATGTGCTGGTGCACTCGCTGCGAAATACACTACTTCCGCAATATCTTCGCCTGTCAAGGGCTTGATACCTTGATATACTTTGTCGGCACGCTCTTTATCGCCTGCAAAGCGAGTCACGCTAAAGTTCGTTTCTACCAATCCTGGCTTTACATTGGTCACTCGTAATGGTGTTTCTACCAGGTCCATACGTAAGCCATCGCTCAGTACTTTCACCGCTGCTTTTGTAGCGCAATATACACTACCGCCCGGGTATGCCACATCGCCTGCAACAGAACCGATATTGATGATATGTCCTTTTCCGCGCTTTACCATGCCGGGCACTACTAATCGCGTAATCATCAGTAGGGCGGTGATATTGGTTTCTATCATCGTGTCGTAGTTTTCTTCGGTGCCTTCATATTCTTTGTCCATGCCGAGTGCCAGGCCTGCGTTATTGACCAAGACATCTATTGCTTGATATGACTCGGGTAGGGTAGCTAATGCTTGCGCGGCTGCCTCGCGGTCGCGCACATCAAAAGGCAGTAACACCACATCAACACCAAATGTTGATTCCAACTCCGTTTTGAGCGATTGCAGTTTGTCCACGTTGCGCGCGTTTAATAATAAGGTGTGACCTTCTTTGGCGAACTTGCGTGCGCATGCGGAACCTATACCTGATGACGCGCCTGTGATAAATACGATTTCAGACATAATGTGTACTTATTCTAAGGGATTTATATTCTGACTGCAAAAGTACATAAAAATCTTCATATCTGCAATAATATGTAGCAAAAAATTCTCATACTACCTCTTATTTACCTTTTATTTGCCACTTGTTTGCCACCTATCTCCATCGTGACCTCATCGTGACCTCATCGTGACCTCATCGGAACTTCACCGTAACTTTACCGCAAGATCAGCGACACATTTACTTGTGTTTTAAATACCCTTCTAACTAAAAAAAGCGAAAAATTAAGCATACTCTTGCATATCTATAAATTTTTAAGTAACTTTGCAGGCTAGATTGATGAAAAAGCGTCTGCTTGTTATATTATCCCTTATTGTTGCTCTGTTGCCTGCCAATGGACAATTGGCTATTGTCAATGACTCCACTATGTTTATCAGCCAGCAGGTGGATTCGCTGACTGAGGCAGAACGATACTTTAATCCACTATTTTTGGTTGTAGCAAAGGGCAAAGAGCAACTGAAGCAGCAACTTGT
>JAZNMT010000044.1:0-2583 GCA_045579895.1 Paludibacteraceae bacterium | reverse complement strand
TGGTGTACCTGATGCAAACGCAATTCCAATTCCTAAGGCACATGCTGACGAGGCAATGGATGCTGCAAGTTGTATCGGTTGCGGTGCTTGTGCTGCTGCATGTAAGAACGGCTCTGCTATGTTGTTCGTTTCTGCTAAGGTTAGCCAATTGGCTCTCTTGCCACAAGGTAAGGTAGAGGCAGCTGCTCGTGCTAAGGCTATGGTGGCTAAGATGGATGAACTCGGCTTTGGTAACTGTACCAACACAGGTGCATGTGCTGCTGAGTGCCCAAAACAAGTATCTTTGGCAAACATCGCTCGCCTCAACCGCGAGTTCCTCTGCGCGAAGTTCAAAGACTAATTGTGACATAGTCGCCACTTATCCTATATTCAGTTTTCGGATAATATACACCGTCACGCGATTAAAGGATAACGGCAAAGGACTATATACTATAAATAGGTGTGCTACGGCGCATCTATTTATAGTATATGCGGTCTTTGAATTGAAATACAGAAGAAAAACGCCATTAATTTGCATATCTCAAAAAATAAGTGTAACTTTGCAGCGGAAATAGGCAAATAATACCATAACTATCATATTAATAACAAACTAAAAAATTAAATTATGAACGACTTTTTTAAGACTAAAGGAGTCAAGAGCATTGTTATTCTTCTTGTACTCGTAATATGTTGCAGTATCTTTGTGCGCTGCACACGTGTAGATTCATCCGAAGTAGGTATCAAGTTCAACAAACTTTCACTTACTGAGCAAGGTACATTGGATGCAACTCCAGTAACTGGCTATGTATTTTATTGCCCTATCACTACCGATGTGTTTACCTATCCAATCTTTGTACAACGTGTAGATTATCATCCATTTAACGTTAATACAAAAGATGCAGCAATCTTTGAGATGGATCCTACTATGGCGTACTACCTCAATCGAGATAAAGCCACCGATGTGTTCTTCAAATACCGTCGTTCTTTGCCCGATATTGAAGCAGGCTACATGCGAACTGTCATATATGATGCATATCGCATGGTGGCAAATAATTACACTTCGGATGAATTGATGGCTAATCGTGCAAGTTTCGAGAACGAAGTGCGTTTAATGCTCGATTCTACTTTGACTACCGAAGGATTTATTGTGACCGAGTTTACTTCGCAAATCACACCGCCTGAATCGCTTCGCCAGATGATTGATGCCAAGAATGCCGCTGTTCAAGCTGCACTCAAGGCTGAAAACGAAGTTAAACAAGCAGAAGCGAATGCGAAGATTGCTATTGCCAAGGCAGAAGGTGAAGCACAAGCCATGAAAATCAAAGCAGATGCAGAAGCATATTATAATCGTACAATCTCCGCGTCATTGACGCACAACATCGTCCTCGAAGATTGGATTGAGAAGTGGGATGGCAAAATGCCACAAATCCAAGGCAATAGCAATATGATGCCAATGATTAACTTCAGTAAGTAATTTCTACGCTTTGGCTGGCAGAGTCTTCTAATCAAGCAGCAAGCGGTGTTGATTGATAGTCAAGGGATAAGAGCCGTATAGTAATTACATAGTAATCTCATATAAATGAATAGATTTTAGTACAACTTATATTCACTATGCGTTTCAAATTATTCCTTTGCATTTTGTGCATTAGCAGTTTGGCAATGGCTGAACAGATTATTCGTGTGTCACAGATTGGGTATCTGCCTGAAGCAAAGAAGTTTGCTGTCATCATGACGGGTGATAGTGGCCGTTGGGAATATACTCGCTACGATTTCTCTGACCTCAAAGAGGAAGGTTGGCACCAATTGAAGATAGGTGAGGCAGTCTCGGATAGTTTCCTCATCAGTAAGCATGTGTATGATGGTCTGGCTGATTTTCCACTCAGCTATATGCGTCAGCAACGCTGCGGATGGAATCCGTTCACAGGAGATAGTTGTCACCAAAAAGATGGATATATCATTTACCACCCCACCAAAACGGGGCAACATATTGATGTTCGTGGCGGTTGGCATGATGCAAGTGATTGTTTGCAATACGCCACCACCACTGCCAATGCGATCTATCAGATGATGTTGGCTTACGAGCAATATCCTGAATTATTTGGCGATATGTACCAGACCAATGGTACACATGGAGCGAATGGTATTCCTGATATTGTGGATGAGATTCGCTGGGGATTGGATTGGTTAGACCGCATGAATCCTGCACCTGGGGAGTTCTATAACCAATTAGCAGATGACCGCGACCATATAGGTATGCGTTTCCCAAAAGATGATCAAGCCGATTATGGCTGGGGCGTGAATAATGGTCGTCCTGTATATTTCGTTACAGGTGAGCCACAGGTGCAAGGCAAAGGAATGAATATCTCTACAGGTACTTCTTCTATTGTAGGTAAGTATGCATCCTGCTTTGCTTTGGGTAGCAAGATTCTGGCACCCTATTATCCCGAACTGGCTGAGCGTATAGGTAAGAAAGCCGAAGATGCATACGAACTGGGTGTCCGCAAACCTGGTTTTAGTCAAACAGCATCTGTTCGCTCACCATATATCTATGAGGAGACAAACTGGGTGGATGATATGGAGTTAGGAGCATATGAGTTGTATCGC
>JAZNMT010000043.1:0-3532 GCA_045579895.1 Paludibacteraceae bacterium | reverse complement strand
CATCGCATATTTGACCTTGTTCTGAACATTTGCAGGCAACGAGTTGTAAAACTCATCGAATTCTGTACTTCTTATCATAGTTCTCATGTTGCAAATGTAATACATTTATTACATTTTACAAAGCAAATGCCAAAAAAGTTTGCGGAAGAGAGGAAAATCAGCGATGCGAAGCCAATTATTTTTCTGGAGGGAGTGCAGTTTACCGTCTGCTCATTATAATGATTCCTAAAAAATATCCCTCCTATGAATAGAATTAGAACAGCGTACATTTAGGCTATGAAGTTATAGACCTACTTATACGCTGTTCTTTTTTGTGTTTTAATTACTTTTCCGTCAGTCGTTTGTTTCCGTTGCCGATAGCGTCCATTGTACAGACGTGAAAGGGGAAAGGTTTTCGGGCTGAATACTCTCCGCAGGAGGAAGATTCAGTCCGAAACGGCTTGCCGCTTGACCTTTACGCTTTCAGAAGAGTCTGTACTAACTTAATGGACAGCAACGGAAATAAGCGACTGACGGTATAATCTCTATACATGTACCATAGAATTTCTTTTCTCAATCAACCTATCCATATCCTCCGAAATCTTATCATCGGTAACTCTGGCATAAATTTGTGTGGTTCTGATGCTTGTGTGTCCCATCATCTTGCTTATACTTTCAATAGGGATACCTGCCGAGAGCATAAGCGTTCCGAATGTATGCCTACTATCATGATAGGAGAGATTCTCCTTCACGCCTGCCATTATGCCTATCTCGTGTATGCAGTACCATATCATATTTCGATTAGGCAATGGGAATATAGGTCTGCTCTCATCTGTTGTATTGTATAAAGCCAAGATCTGCTCTGCTATCGGATGCAATGGAATAAACGACTCAACATCGGTCTTCTTTCTGTTGATACGGATATAGTATCTACTATCTGCTGTAACACCTATGTTTGATGGGCGTAATCGCTGCATATCAACATACGACAAACCTGTAAACGCCGAGAAGATAAATGCCCTGCGTGTTAGTTCTTGCAATCTGTCGCTCATAGGATGCTCCATTATCCATTGCAATTCGGCTCGGCTTATATGCTTTAACTTATAGTCGGGCTTTTTTTCATAGGGAACATCAGCTAATGGATTGAAGCGTATAATCTCTCTATCCACTGCAACATATATCAACCTGTTCAGCCAAGTAAGACAATGATTGATGTGTCCTGCACCACAACCTTTTCCTTTTAGGTAGAGTTTATATCCCCATCCGAATTCTTCAGTAATATCCTCAAAGGCTATATCACGCATATTGAGTGACAACAGATACTCGTGCAAGTAGGCTTGTGTAGATTTTGATTGTCGGTATGATGAGGTTGAGTTGATAACCTCTGCTCGGATTCTTAATCTCTCTCGTTCCTCTTCGCTAGCTTTAAGCAGTGTTGTTGGTGTAACAGCAACACAGGTAATCTCGTTCTTCAGCATCTCAGCTGTAACCATACCTGCATCCCTTAATAGATTTTCGTATGCTGTTTCTATCCTCGCACGCAGATCATTGAGCATATTGTTTGTTCTAATATCTTTTACCTCACCGGTCTTTGCATTCCAATCATCAGGGGTGCAATAATGGCCCGTTGCAAATACGCTCTTTTTGCCGTCAATGGTAATGCGGCACATAATAGCGGTTGTTCCGTCAGCCCTAACTTTGCTACGGTTGATATAATATAAAATAGAAAATGTACTTCTCATAATGGTAGTTGTTTATTGTTTAGAGTATTAGTTTCAAATCTTCTGTTGCTTCGATGTATTTATCCATATCTTCAAAGAGTTTCTTCGGGGTTACTCGTGCATACACTTGTGTTGTCTTAATATCCGAGTGTCCTAACATCTTACTCACAGTTTCGATAGGCACACCGTTTTCAAGAGTTATCAGTGTCGAGAATGAGTGCCTTCCCATATGGTAGGTAAGAGGCCCTTTTATTCCCGCCATTTCTCTTAGGCTGTTTAGGTTCCACATCATTGCCTCTCGCTTGATTACAGGGAATAGTGTTTCTCTTGATTTGTTACGATATTTCTCTATTAACGCTATCGCTTCAGGCAACAACTTGACACGACAGAGCTTCCCATTCTTTCCTCTACGGTATTTAAGCCACATAGCACCGCTGTCGTCAGTAGATAGATTGTCATTGGTTATTGAAACGACATCTATATAGGCTGTCCCCGTATAGCAGGCAAAGAGGAACATATCACGAGAAGTATGATGCGACCAACGATGTTCTTCAATCTCTAAATCTCGCAACTTCTCAAAATCCTCTTTGCTCAATGCTCTCGGAATAGTAGCCTTTTGCTTTGGCAAAGGATAATGTTCAAAATGATATTTGTCTGCGTGTCCCTCTTTGAACGCTATGCGGCAGATCTTTTTCAGAATTGCCAGATAATGACGCACCGTTTCAACTGCTAAGCCTCTTTCAATGATGATATACTCCTGATACTCTCGTATGAATTGCTCATTGAGCTGGCAAAAAGCAACATCATTAATCTTGAATCGCTTTGAGATAAACTCTTCAAGTCGCCTACGAGTGTATAAGTATGTTGGAAGTGTACGATGCGAAACATCAATGCCAACTCTCGCCCTTATCTCATCAATGTGCCTATCAAAGAGTTTAAGCAAGGTCATTTGAGTATCCTTACTGCCTTGAAACGCATTCTTTACATCGGTTGCATCAAACTCTTGTTTGCGTTCCAAAAGAGAATCAAATGCCGAATTTATGACAAGTAGCAACTTGTCAATCTTGGCATTGATTTCAACAGCCTCCTTGCTTTTGCCATTTAGTCGACTCTCGCGAGGATTCCATAATTCGGGAGTACACGACAGCTTGCTACTGAACTGCGCCATCGTTCGATTTACGGTAATGCGTCCCATGATGGGAGCCTTACCAGACTTGTCTAATCCGCTCTTTTTGAGGTAGAGCAAAACCTTGAATTTTTCTACTTTCATACGCTTATATTTTAGTGGCAAAGTTAGCCTGTATATAAGCGTCCTTTACTATGCAAAATAATGACAATCAACGCAATGTGATGCCCTTGCAGATTATATCGTTACCTATCAGCTTTCGGTAACAACCAAGCTAACGATTTGGTAACTTAACACCTGCTCATAACCGTTACTTCTTTCGTGGCGTTCACTATGAAAGAAAAACGCTTTTTGCTGTTTCTCAACCATTTACGTTTGCCTTATTCAATTCCGAAATCGTTTGCTTTACTACTTAGTTTCCATGTGGCCCGCCATTCCTACGCCACATCTGTGTGTTTGGCTAATGGTGTAAGTATAGAGAATGTGGCAAAGATGCTCGGACACTCTAATATCAAGATGACGCAACACTATGCCAAAGTGCTTGATAGTTCGATATTGAAGGATATGATGAATGTAAAGAGTGCGATAGTGAATTTAGGATAGAAGTCTGCGGTACGCTTCACTTGCTTTCGCCCCATTATAAAGTTAACTCGGAGGGCAATACCTGCGAGTTCAAGCCCACGGGTTTTCGAGCAAAAAATTCTCT
>JAZNMT010000042.1:0-18032 GCA_045579895.1 Paludibacteraceae bacterium | reverse complement strand
AACTTGCGATGTATGCCATGGCGATGTCTAAGGAGCATGGTACGCAATGGTGGATTAAGCACAACAAGACCCAACGCATCAGTGCATATTATGGCACGTTGGAGGCATACAAAGCTATAAGTCGGATCGTAGCCATGTCGTTCTGTGAGCCAAGGAGTTGGGTCTAGTCATTGTCTTCCTAAGCCCGCTTTGGCCTCCGACTTCGTGTGCCGCGATGAGGTGCCAGAGGAGTTTTGGAAGAACTACTACAATATCGGTTCGGGCAAGGAGTACCGTATCAGCAACTATGAGTTTGAGTGCTTGTTGTTGGATGCTATTGGTTGCCCTCGCCCAGAGAAAATCTTTGAAGCAAAGTGGTTTACTACGCGCAATTTCCACGGTATGTGGTATATCGACGGCGACCGCTTGGAGAACTACTTGCACTTCCGTGCCAATGTGCCAGTGAAAGAGTATTTCAAGCAAATGGCTAAGGCAGACAGTGTGCCATGGGGCATCAAGTTCGCGGCTAAGACTAAGATTGCCAAACTCTTCCCACGCTGCGTGAAACTTGCGATGTATGCCATGGCGATGTCTAAGGAGCATGGTACGCAATGGTGGATTAAGCACAACAAGACCCAACGCATCAGTGCATATTATGGCACGTTGGAGGCATACAAAGCTATTCCAGATTGGAAGCATACCGATGTGTCGCACAATAGCGAGGAATATGTATTGCTTGACCACGGCTACGATGAGCAAAAACCCAAAGCATTGTTTACCATTGAGGATATGCAAAAAGCGGCGGCTTTCCGCGGAGGAAAATGCTTGTCAAAAGACATGGTGCAAGGTGATTGGGACACTCCGCTAGAGTGGGAGTGCGCAGAGGGGCATAAGTTTACCGCTACGCCACGCTTGGTATTGCTGGGTGGTCACTGGTGTGAGGAGTGTATGCCTTACCCTTATGCGGGCGAGAAGAATGCTCGTCCATGGCAATGGGACAAAGTGGCAAAGAAGAATCCATTCTTTGCACAACTATGGGCTCCGCTTCATGACGCTAACGAGGACAATGTGTATGGTCCTGAAGTGTTTGACGGTTGGGAGAAGTAACGCAAAAACGAATGGCGAAAGTGAAGGTGATTGAAAATCATATAGAATGAAGTATGTGTATACGATAAAAAATGACCCTGAAAAAGGGATTTATTTGGTCAATGAGCAGGGCGCAGAAGTGGCTGCAACGGATATTTTAGACAAGTGCGGCGAGTCGCGCGTGTTTGCTTTTGACGGTAAGATGGGGGCTGGCAAGACGACCTTTATCAAGTGCCTATGCGAAGCGATGGGGACAGAAGATGTGGTGAATAGTCCGACATTTGCGATAGTGAATGTGTATGAAATCAACGCTTACCCTCACCCTGATGAGTTGAAAGTTGAAAGTTTAAAGTTTAAAGGCGAGGTTTATCACTTTGATTGTTACCGGATTAAGGATTTGAGAGAGGCAATGGATATGGGTACGGAGGAGTATCTGTATTCGGGAAACTACTGCTTTATTGAGTGGGCGGAGATGATTGAGCCATTGCTGCCAGAAGATACGGTGTGGGTGAAAATCGAAGTGATGGAGAATGGGGAAAGATGTTTGAGTTTTGATGCGTAAGTGGTTGTACATATTCCTGTTTTCTGTTGGTTGTCAAGTAGTTGCATTGGCAGAGAACTGGGGAGTGGAGCATGAGAATGTGCTTAGCATGCGGTATGGCGGGATGTGGATGCAAGATCAGTACTTGAGTCCTCTACTCTATTCGGGGCAACAAGTGGGACTGAGCAACGAGTGGTGGCAGGCGTTTCGGTGTGATAGCACGAAGAAGTGGGATCATGTGGGGAAGATGGATGTGGGATTTGGTTGGATGTACAACAATATGTACACAAATTTGATATATTCATTAGGGCTGCATGGTGGTTGGGGAGCATGCTACAATTGGCATTGGGCGGATTATGGATTGCGTGTGAAGTTGGGTCCATACCTGGATGTGGATTTGATGGGAAAGATGCATGGTAGTAGTGTGAATAAGCCCTATTCGATGGATTTGGCTGTGAATTTGTGCGCTATGGGCGGATTGGAATGGGCATTTCGAGCTAAAAAGACTAGTTATAGACTGCGTTATATGGTGCGGGCGAATATGATAGGCATGGACTACCTACCCGATTATTGGCACTCGTATTATGAGATGGGCGAAGGTGTGTTGGGCGATTTTCGTTGTGCGGGCATGTGGAATCATAGGCATCTGCAACACGAACTGACATTCGACATGCAATTGAAGCGGAGCACTTGGCGCGTGGGCATAGCGCATGAGTATTTGGAATATGGAGAGAAAGGTATGATGTTCTCGCGGGAGATGGTGAGTGCGGTAGTGGGCTGTGTGTGGCAGTATCGCGTGAGAGGAGCAAAAGATTTGATGGTATGGTAAGAAAGTGGATGGTGGATAGTGTAAAGTGGATCGGCAATGGGCTATTGGCTATAGGATTATTGTTCGGTTGTACGCATGAGTTTGATAATCATAAGAATACGCCATCGGAGAACTTTGAGGCATTGTGGCAGATTATTGATGAGAAATACTGCTTGTTTGATGATAAGCAGGTGGATTGGGATTCAGTATATGCTGAGTATCAGCCGCAGTTTGACACAATGAAAATAGTGACGTTTGAGGATCAATATCGGATGTTTGACCTGATGGAGGAGATGTTGAATACCTTGGAAGATGGGCATGTGAATCTGTATACGCCATTTGATGTATCGGTTTGCAGCTCATGGTACGAGGGATATCCAACGAACTTCGATTCGGAGATACTGACCAAATACTATTTGAAAGACTATCGCAGGGCAGGGGGATTGAACTATTGCAAGATAGATGGCGATAGTATTGGGTATGTGTATTACGGTTCGTTCTCGGATAGTTTTACGTATTTGAACTGGCTGATGGTGATGAACTATTTTGCTGAATGTAAAGGGATTGTGTTGGATGTAAGAAATAATGGTGGCGGAAGTATGGAGAATGCGTATCGATTGGCTGCTCCGTTCTTCTCGAAAGACACCGTGGTGGGGTATTGGCAGCATAAGTCGGGTAGGGAGCATGATGCGTTTTCGGAAGTAGAGGAGATGAAACTGGAGGAGAGCAAAGGCAATTGGATGCGTCCTGTGGTAGTGCTGTGCAATAGGCATAGTTATTCTGCGGCGAACTTCTTTGTTAGTATCATGCGCTATGCGGATAACTGTCTGGTGCTAGGCGGAAAGAGTGGGGGAGGAGGCGGTATGCCGATGAGTTATGAGTTGCCCAATGGATGGATGGTGCGCTTCTCAAGTGTAAAGATGTACGACAGAGATATGCAGAGTATTGAGGGGGGAGTGATGCCGCAAGTGGTTGTTAATCAGAAGTCTATGGATATGGATGACTTGATAGAGAGTGCGGTTGAGTTGATAAATTTGGCATATGAGTAAGGAATAAGAATATGGTAGAAGTAAAAAATATACACAAGTCATTTGGCACGTTGGAGGTGCTGAAGGGGGTAGATCTGACCGTGGAGAAAGGTGAGATTGTGAGTATCATTGGAAAGAGTGGGGCAGGTAAGACGACCTTGCTTCAGATTATTGGTACGCTGGACAAACCCGACGCAGGTAGTGTGGTGATTGACGGAGTGGATGTGTTTGCATTAAAGGAGAAAGAGTTGGCGGATTTCCGCAATCGACATATAGGATTTATCTTTCAGTTTCATCAGTTGTTGCCAGAGTTTACTACGTTGGAGAATGTGATGATGCCTGCAATGATTGCTCGTGTGCCAGAGAAAGAAGCAGAGAAGAGGGCCGTGCAGTTGCTAACGGAATTGGGTATGGCTGAGCGACTTACGCATAAACCTAATCAGTTGTCGGGTGGCGAGAAACAAAGGGTTGCCGCAGCGAGAGCAATGATGATGTCGCCTGATGTGGTATTGGCGGATGAGCCAAGTGGCAGTCTAGATGAGAGTAATAAAAAGGAATTGCACAAGTTGCTATTGCAGATGAGAGAGCAGTATGGCCAGACGATAATTATCGTGACACATGATAAGGAATTGGCAGAGATTAGCGATCGAGTCATTGAAATGAAAGATGGTTTAGTAGATTAACAAGCCCCCTCCCAACCTCCCCCTAAAAGGGGAGGGGTAAAAAAAGAGAGTATGAAAAAGTATATATATATATTGTTGGCGGTGGTGCTGTGTGGATGTGGGAATAAGTATCAGTATATCCCAAAAGACATTGAACCAGTGGCGGTGGAGATAGTGCGGTTTGATAGCGCATTATTGGCAGTACGGACAGATAGCACTATGCAGGATGTGGCGCAGTTATATGCTGATTATGAGGATTTTATTCCACTGTATGTAGAAGGAGTATTGCGTTTGCCTATGTCGGATACAGCGTATTTTAGCGAGCAATTGGCTAATTTTCTGGTGGATACGACTATGGGATTTGCACAAACTAATGCCCTGGCAAAAGAGCGTTTTGCCAATATAGACTCTATCCAAAATGCGCTTAATATCGCTTTTTCGCGCTTGCATTACTTGTATCCAGATTGGGTGATACCAACGATATATCTGTTTGTATCGGGTTTTAATTCCTCAGTCGTTTACTACGATAATATGTTGGGAGTAGGGGTGGATATGTACCTTGGAAGTAACTACCCTTATTATAATCAAGTAGTGTATGATTACCAAAAACTGACCATGGAGAAGGAGTATGTGGTGCGCGATATAATGAGCATGTATTTGGCATACAATATTGCATATAATAGCAAGTATAACAGACTGTTAGAGCAGATGATTTTCAGGGGGAAACAGTTGTTCTTACTTAGCCAATTATTACCCGATGCACCTGTCTGGCAGGTGATTGGCTATACTCTCGAACAATGGTCATGGTGCGAACATTATGAACGTGCAATATGGAATCGGATAATGGAAAAGCGAGATTTATTCAAGACTGAATCCAGCGTATTGAGTTCGTATATGAACGAAGGTCCGTTCACAGCAGAGGTGACACAAGACTCACCAGGCCGATTAGGATTGTGGGTTGGCTGGCGAATAGTGGATAGTTATATGCGTCATAATGAAGAAGTTAGTATTCATGATTTAATCAATGAAAGTGATGCACAAAAGATATTAGAACAAAGTTTTTATAAGCCATGAGACGAGAAGATTTTCCTATATTGCAAGAGCAAGTGCACGGAAAAAAGTTGGTGTATTTGGATAATGCAGCCACCACGCAAAAGCCACAAGTGGTGATAGACGCTATTACAGAGGCATATAGCAAGTGGAATGCGAATGTGCATCGGGGAGTGCATCATTTGAGTCAAGTAGCTACACAAAATCACGAAGAGGCGCGCAAGAAAGTGGCTGAGTTGATTCATGCGCAGTCGGAAGACGAGATTATATTTACCAAAGGCACAACAGACGGCATTAACATGCTAGCACGCAGTTTTGGCGATGCGATGGTAAGTGAAGGTGATGAGATTATCGTTAGCCAACTAGAGCACCACTCAAATATCGTACCTTGGCAAATGCTGTGTGAGCGCAAGAAAGCAGTGTTGAAGGTGATTCCTTTGCGTGAGGACTTATCGCTTGATATAGAGGCATTTGAGGGATTGTTGAGCAAGAGAACACGATTGGTATCGGTGGCGCAGGTGAGTAATGTGTTGGGCATTGTGAATCCGATAGAAGAGGTTGTGAGATTGGCGCATGAGAAAGGTGTAGCAGTTTGCGTAGATGGCGCACAGTCAGTGCCTCATTTGGCAGTAGATGTGCAGCAATTGGATTGCGACTTCTTGGTAATGAGTGCGCATAAGATGTATGGGCCAACGGGATTGGGCGTGCTGTATGGAAAGAGAGAGTGGCTTGATAGGTTGCCTCCAGCGGAGGGTGGGGGAGAGATGATTGAGCATGTGAGTTTTGAGAAAACAACATACAATGTGTTGCCCTATAAGTTTGAGGCAGGAACACCGAATTATGTGGGTAGTTATGCATTTGGCAAGGCAATAGATTATCTGCAAGAGATTGGTTTAAAGAAGATTGCTGAATACGAGGATGAGTTGGCGAAGTATCTGGAAATGCAGCTAGCGGAGTTATCCAATCTTCGAATATATGCTAAAGGTCAAAAGAAAGCAGGGGCAGTGTCATTCAATGTTTATCGTGAAGATGGAGCATTGATTCATCCGTTTGATGTGGGTGTATTGCTGGATCGTCAGGGGGTGGCTGTGCGCACAGGACATCATTGTGCAGAGCCATTGATTGATTATCTGCAAGTACCCGGAACGGTACGTGCGTCGGTAGCCATGTACAATACGAAAGAAGATATTGATGCGTTCGTGGTTGCACTAAAGAAAGCGATAATGATGCTTAATAAATAGGAATTAAGTATTTGATTTTATGAATTACTCGCGCTTGATATGGATTATTATATTCAGCATTGAGTGTGTGGGGCTTTTTGCACAAGATTCATTGACAATAATCTCCTATAATGTTGAGAATTTATTTGATTATGAGCATGACACACTGAAGAACGATTACTCTTTTCTACCCGATGGTGATCATCATTGGACATATCATAAGTACCAAACTAAACTGGATCGAATAGCACAAGTAGTGGTGAATATATCGGCGTGGGAAAGTGCAGCGTTGGTGGGGTTGTGCGAAGTAGAAAATGCGCGTTGTCTGCGAGATTTATGCTATCGATTAAAGTGTTTTCATTACAAGTTTGTTCACTACGAAAGTGCCGATGAGCGTGGTGTAGATGTAGCATTGCTATATGATAGCACTAAAGTTAATATATTGAAAAGCATACCATTACATATAAATTTACAAGGAGATTCAACGCGAGATATTTTATATGTTAATGCATTGACAAATAACACGGATACTTTGCATACATTTGTCTGCCACTTGCCATCAAAGTTAGGCGGAAGTGCCGCTACAGATTGGAAACGTAATGCTGCCAAAAAGGTGATACAACAACAGATAGATAGCATTATCAATCTCCATCCACAAGCTAAGATTATAGTGATGGGCGACATGAATAACACACCTATTCAGGATTTGCAAGGTCTTGATAATATGATGATTACACTTGAGAAATCAGGATGTGGCACTCACAAATACCAAGGAATATGGTCTTGCCTAGATCAATTTTATATCTCTTCAACACTAGTACCCTATGCGCAAACTACGATCTTCTCGCCTGAATGGCTATTGGAGGTAGATAGCAAATATCTTGAATATCAACCCAAGCGCACGTATGTAGGATTTCAATACCAAGGCGGATATTCCGACCACTTACCGATTGTATTAAAAATCAAATTATAAGACAATCTTGGTCTGTTGATTTCCTCGAATGATTATAAATACGCCATGTTGATTCGTTGGTAATTCAGTGCCCAAATATTGTCCCATAACATCGTAAATCTTTGTTCCTGAATGGGTGAATACATTTGGAATAGTTGTTGATATATTTTTCCACTTAGCATAGATAGTACCATGCCATCCTTCTACTATCTCTGTCAATGGACTACCTCGGAAAGTTTTCGTTTTGAACCACCCTTCAAACTGATGTCCTTCTTTGGTTGGGATAGGTAATACATAAGTTTCTGTTACGTACTTTGGCAGTTCTACATCCACCTTTCCGCCATTAAGTTCCCAAAAGATGACTTGTGGAAAGTCATAGCATCCTTCACCTTGATAAATGGCGGCATCATGTTCTATACCATAGCGGTCGTATGAACAAACAGCGATAGATAGTCTGCTAATGTCGCCCAATCCTGTCATATCATATGAGTTACCAAATACTACAGTTTTGAGATAAAGTGGATTATTGATAGCTTCCTCATCGGACATCTCCCTTGGATATACATATAGCGTGAATCGCTCTGCATTAGGGTGTGACCACGTAAGAATACTATCGTTTTGTACAAAATCCGTAGGAGCTATTAAACGCTCTGTCACCTTCCAATCCATAGGTGGGCAAAGTGCTTTCTTTTGGAAATGAGACTCCTTCAAATCACGGAATAGTTGCATATAAGCTGAAGTATTAAAGAATACAGATCCTGTGTAGCCTGATGAAAGATTTCTGCGGTTCGCATCAATCTGACGTTGTATCTCCAATACACCATCTTCATAGCCCGATAGTCCTGCATTAGGATCCGTGGCACCATATGCCGCTTGCGAAGCAAAGAAATGTACACGCTGACCATTGGGCAACTTGTCGGAGAAGTTCTCGCAAACGGTTTTTGCCCACCATGGGCAGAGAACATCGTAGTCCTGTCTGCTGGATTGTGTGGACCAATAAATTTGCGGATTGAGATAATCCACCCAACCTTGCTTGGCCCATTCCAATGCATTACAATACAGGTAATCGTATGACTCCATGGCACTTATACCAGCAGGTAGAGAGATACCATATGCAGCCGCAGCATTGGATTTCATAGACCAATTGCCAGGAATACCCATACCAAATCGAACCCATGGTTTTACCTCCTGAATAGCCTTGTACAAGCGGCATATCACTGAATCTACATTCGCACGGCGCCAATCATCATCGGTATTACCATCTCTATCTACGTCTTGCACATCGGTGGGTTTATACAAGGATTTGGAAACTGCATCTTCACTATAAGTTCCACCATAGGCGTAGAAATAATCATCCATCAAAATGCCATCAATATCATAGTTTTCCACGATTTCCATAAGCACTTTATGAACATATTCGCGTGCTTCTGGATAGCCCGGATCAATAATTTGCCCCTTGAACGAAGAGTTATTGTATTTGATAATCCACTGCCCTGCGTTTTTCCATACAAGATCGGTGGTGTCAAGTGTGCCAGAAGATGTTACTCGAAAAGGATTCACCCATGCATGCAGTTCTATTCCTCGCTTATGCGCTTCTTCAATAGCAAAAGCCAAAGGGTCATAGCCAGGATCTCCTCCTCGTGTACCAGTTAGAGAACTGGACCAAGGCTCATAGGACGATTGGTACATGGCATCACAAAAGACGCGGACATGTAAACAAGCCACATTCATGTTTCCTCGTGCCATGATATCTAAAATATTACAGAGGCTTTCTTTTTGTTGATCTACACGATGCGATTTGGGCCAATCTATGCCGTTGGTGAGCCAGGTGGCCCGAAACTCATGTTTGGGATTATCGGCAAAGAGTTGGATATTCAACAATCCCAAAAGGAGAAAGATGATTGATTTCTTCATAATACAATGGTATAATAATTTGCCTGCAAAGGTAGTATTTTTTTTACACTTATGCAAATATTACTTAAAAAAAGCCGTGCCATGCGGCACGACCCCATAAAAAACAATCTAAAAACAATAAAAACAAATCCTTGTGGTTATGATGAACATCCTTATGCGGGATTTACGCATACGAATGCTTATTGAATATCAATCACTCGAGTCGGTTGTTTGTCTGGCACCGAGGCCAATTTGGGTAACGTGATGCAAAGTACTCCACTACATGCTTTTGCGCTAATAGCCTCTTTGTCCACATTGTCGGGCAATAGTAATGCTTGTTCAAATCGTGTGTAGTTAAATTCGCGGCGGAGATATTTAGCCGATTTATCTTCTTCTTTCGACTCCTGCTTCTTTTCTACGGAAACCACCAATTGATCTTGGTCGTTCACATGTACTTTGAAATCATCTTTGGTCATGCCAGGTGCTGCTATCTCCACAATGAATGCTTTGTCATTTTCTTTGACATTAATAGCTGGAGCAGTAGTAGCTACGCTGCGCAGTGGAAACCATTCGTCGTTAAAGAAATCGTTGAAAATAGTTGGTAACCAATTGGTTTGCCTTTTGATAGTTGGTAACATAATAACAATAAATTTTTAGTTAAGTTTAGGTTTGATGGCAACCTCCTCTCAATAGGCTGTTCGCCATTGCACAAGGGTATATGCAAAGAACGTGCCAAACAGAGTTATTGGCAGATTTTTTTATGTTTTTTATCTTTACATTTGTGGAAATGAAAAAAATATACTACCTTTGCAGCGTAAATCCAATCATTGCATGAATCAATAAACATAATTATTAACATTTGGGGTGCCTCACGTTGTCAATTGGCAGTTGAAAATTGACAATTGATAATTCGGCTGAGATCATACCCGTAGAACCTGCACAGGTAATTCTGTAGAGGGAACAAATGAAAAAATCAATCTTTTTTGCGGCCTATGTGGCTGCTTGTGGTGTTGCTTCAGCCAATACCGACACAATCACTTTCGTTCGCCAGCTCGACGAAGTAGTAGTCAACGCGCCAGTGGCGCAAGTCACTAACAATCACACTGCGCTCACCAACGAGCAACTTAATCAGAGCAACACGGGGCAGAATCTTCCCTTTTTGCTTTCTGCTACGCCAGCTCTGGTAGCAACGAGCGATGATGGACTGGGAGTAGGGTACACCTATTTCCGCATCCGTGGTACCGACCACACGCGTATCAATATGACGCTCAATGATGTCCCGCTCAACGATAGCGAAAGTCAAACTGTCTTTTGGGTCAATATGACTGATATGGCCAGCAGTATGTCCTCGCTGAATGTCCAACGTGGTGTAGGCACCTCCACTAATGGTAGCGCATCCTTCGGTGCCAGCATCAATATGTCCACCGCCTCGCCTCTCGCCTCTAACCTCTCGCCTCTAACCTCATCCGTAGGCATCTCCTTCAACGGCGGTATGTACAACACTTTCCGCGAGATGGTGAATGCCCATATCGTGCTACCTAACCAATGGCGTGCTAATGCCCGATTCTCCAAAGTCAATTCCGATGGCTTCCTCTACCGCACTGCCTCCGACCTCTATTCCTATTACGGCGATCTTGGGTGGTATGGCGATAAAACAGAAGTCGTTGGTCGTTTCTTTGGCGGAAGCGAGAAGACAGGCATGGGTTGGGATGGTGTGGATTATAACACTGCCTATGGCATCGATGGCGCCGACCGTCGATACAACCCTGCAGGTGAATATACCACGACTGCTGCTGACGGTTCCGACTCTACTGCCTACTATCCCAACCAAACCGACAACTACGCCCAGCAGCATGCACAGCTATCTGTTCTTCATCGCTTCACGCCCCAATGGTCACTTTCTGCCACTGCCCACTACACCCATGGCGCGGGCTACTACGAGCAATACAAACGCAAGAAACTCTCCTATTGGGGCCTCCCTTATCCGCACAAAGCCTACGGCATGTACCGCAAGCAGCTTGACAACCATTTCTTTGGCGGAGTAGTGGCTGCTAAATATATCTCTGAGCCAGTAGATGTGCAGTTTGGTGGCGCAGCCAATTACTATATGGGTGACCACTTTGGTACATTGCATTACCTCGAAGATTCGCTTATCCTGCCTATCAACTACGAATACTACCGCAACGATGCCAAGAAGACAGATGCGAATATCTATGCCAAAGCCAACTGGCGCATTATCAATCGCGCACAAGAGCAGCTCTCGCTGTATGCCGACCTGCAATACCGCTACGTGCGTTATGAGCGCAATGGTATGAACGATGAGGATATGACCGACTTGCCTCTTGAGGTCAACTTCCATTTCTTCAACCCCAAGGCTGGACTCACGTACCAAAATCGCGGACACTTGCTCGCTGCTTCCTTTGCTATTGCTAACCGCGAACCTAGCCGTAACAACTACAAGGAGAATGTCCTCTACGATGCATCTACGGGCGAATATACGGGTCTGCCTCATGCCGAACGCCTCTATGATTACGAACTGGGGTACACCTACTCGCATCCACGCTTTGCTATTGGGGCGAACCTCTATTTCATGGATTACGACAACCAACTTGTGCTTACAGGCGAGTACAACGATGTGGGAGCGTATAAGACCAAGAATGTCAAGGACTCGTATCGTATGGGAGCAGAACTTACTGCAGGAGTCAGGATTACCAAATGGCTGCGTTGGGATGGTAATCTCGTGGCATCGCGTAATAAGATTCTCAACTACCACCAGTATATCGACCTCTATGACGACCAAGACAACTGGAATTGGGTAGGGCAGGATTCTGTGGTAGGCACTACTACGATTGCTTTCTCGCCTACGATTACTGCTTCATCGCTCTTCAGTTTTGATGTGGCGGGTTTTACAGCTACGGTGCAAACCAATGTCGTGAGCAAACAGTATCTCGACAATACGCAGGACGAGAATGCCATGCTTCGTGCGTATTCTACCACGAATCTCAATCTCCAATACCGCTTGCCAATGCAACAATGGTGCAAGAAGGATAATGCTCCTGACATCCGCCTCTTGTGCCAGATTAATAATATCTTCAATGCGAAGTATGCCAATAATGGCGGTGCGGAGGCTAGCCGCTTTATGGATGGTAGCCATTGCTGTTGGTACTATGCCCAAGCTGGCATCAATGTGCATGCGGGATTCTCGATAATGTTCTAAACTTATAGTTTTTTTCGTAAAAGTGCGTGCACATCTGTGCGCGTACTTTTTTTATCATGTTCCGCTGCCCACGCAGGTTGGTACACTGTTTCGCTCACGCGCAAATAGAGCGAAAGAGTATCATTGATTTTGTAGCGTGCATTCAGCCAAAACCGTCCCCCCAAGCCATATACATTGGGTATAGAGTAGGCATATAGTACATCGTTTTCATAGGCATAAATACGGTTGTTCCACTCACGAGCATCGAAGGCCTGCAGACGCAGTTGTAATACAATAGGTAGTGTAGGTATGTGATATTCCACATCTTGCAGCAATGATACACCATAGTTCCACCCGTCTGTTTTCACCATGTTTGCATCTGCTTGTGTGCGAAAAGTCCAACTAGGTAGTCGATATATAAACCGATATCGCAACGCATATGTATCCTTATTTATTTGTCGTCTTGCCCGCACACGCCAGTTCATATCATAGGTGCTATTCGGAATAAAATCCGCCTGTGCCATTGCATCGTATCCTTCACGAAAAGCATCCACATACCCCGCAAGCCGCCACTTAACAAGGGTACGCACATCTACGCCTAAATAAAATCCGTTTTCATCATTCAGTCGGCTTTTTTCCGAAAAGGCATAGGCATATGGATTATCAAAATACGGCGAGTAATGGCGATACAGTGCTAATAGACTCACATCGTTAATGGGTGTAAAATCTATTCCTATAATTCCTCCGTAGCCCCATGTGTTACCTTGTGTAGCTGCCACTTCGCCCCAAATATCTACTTTTCCAAAATTATAGCGTGCGTTAAGTCCTACTACTGCCTTTGCTTCGGTAGTATCTGAATAGAGATTTTCGATAGCGGTTACACCCACTTTCCATTTCTTCCATTTGCCTGTCACATTTACGCCCATCAGATGATGCCATGCGCTATCGGTGGGCTGCATAGAATATAGTGCCGAAACCTCTGCCCAATTAAAACGCAGGGTGGTTCCTATACCGTGAAATGACTGATAGTCATTGCCTACAGAGGTGAATTTCCGTACACCTTCTCGTGCGTTCATACCCGAGTTCATCCACCTGCTTTTGCCCATCTTGAATGGCGAGCCAATCACCAGTCCTTGACCAAAATTGGCTTGGAAATTGCCTGCGGATAGGTTCTTGATGCACCCCATATCTTGTAATTGCAAAAATGCGCCATATTGCAGATTTTCTATTGGTTCGCCAGTTGGACGGCAGATAGTCAATCCCGCTTGCACTTTCTTTTGATAATCAAACCGGTACCGAAGTTTGCTATATATGGGATCAGTGTCAAAATCCTCTACATTTCGTGCATCTACCCGCAGTGTGATTTCGTGTTTAGCATAGTGAAAAACCTCTCGAAAATATATCTTTTCTTGCTCATCTACGTCGCCCACATACACAAATGGTAGCAGGTTTCGAATATCATAGTCTTTCAAACTATGTATCAACTGCAAGTCATACACACTCACAAACGCATGTTGGTATTGGTATAGCAAAATGTCATCTATCTGCTCATCGGTTAGCCAGCATAATTGACTCAGTTCCTCGGCGTTGGTTTTGTTTAGATTAATAGGATTCTCCGCTATATCCATCAGTTGTTCTGTGACATCATCCATTTCAATTCCATATTCCGCCAATTGACCATAGATATCCTCCAATATATCCGCCAACTGATACTGCTGTGCCCAACTGCTCATGCATACCAACCACACTATGCATACTACTCTCCACCTCATATCTTCAATCCTATCCTTCCTTGACATGTGACACCCAATAGTGGATGCAGATCAAAATTCGCATCCAATCGCAGTTTGTCCCAGGTAAGTGCTACACCCATGCACCCCACAAACTGCTGTTGATAATATACGCCTACTTTTACAATAAATCGTTCAACAACTTGCCATTCCAATCCTGTAGCTATGCGGTAGGTGTTGTTTACATCATAATCTGCTTGTACCGACCAGTGTAGTACATCTTGCCAGCAATAATCAAGCCCTATCGAGTAGATAGCAGGTACTTCACGTTGTATTTCTCCTTCTATGCGAAGTTGTTGAATAAACGGATTAAAAGCATGCAAACCAATCGTCAGCGAAGGCAGAATATTCACCGTTGCTCCCACTTGCGGAATAAATGTTCCTTTGTATCCTAAGTCATCGCCACAATAGATAGTTAAGTAATTGGCTTGTAAACCAATAGAAAATCTGCCAAAAGAACGTGCTAGTGTTATACCTGCGATCATCTCTTGATACTTTGCGTAACCAAAAAACGAATAACCTATACCCACATTCACATATCTATTGCTATAGGCCACTTGAAGCAGAGCAGTATTCAGCGAGGGAAGAAAATATTTATTTTCGTATTGCGTTGACATTTGCCAACAATCCTCTTGTACCAATGTGGCTGGGTTGTGAAAACTAGTCCAACTATCCGTACGAGCGGTTTGAATATTCGCAACGTTTATCGCTGTGGGCAACACGTTGCTCACTTGGCTATATCCTAGTCTTATGCCACAAAAGAATACTAAAACTATGAAAATCAATCTTATCACTCTACAAAATTACTACTTTTTCTATACATATCCAAATATCTGTGTAAAAAATATCGAACCAGATAAAAAAATGGTTATTTTTTTGCGTATGTACATTTTTTTTCGTACCTTTGCGCCCAAATGGAGCAGAATAAACCATATCTACGTATTTTTAATACACTACTCATTTTAGTAGCGTATGGCTATTTGGTATATCGTTTGATTATATTCAATGATTATGCTTCGTTCGTGGCTGCTTTTCATTCGGCGGATATTTGGTTGTGGATGACGTTAGTGCTCATACTATTGCTTATGCCACTTAATGTGTGTATTGAAGCAGGCAAATGGCGTTTACTTTTGCGTGATGTAGAGCCTATGTCTATTTGGGGAGCACAGAGACAGGTATATTATGGTTATGTGGGTGCTTTCATTACACCATATCAGGCGGGTGATTATCCCGCACGGGCTATGCTAATCAAGGATAAAGCCAATTGGTCGGCGGCTGTAGGACTTGGTTTAGTGGGAACAGTGGCCTTGTTGGTTGTGGAATTAATCATCGGAGTACCTGCTACATGGCTCTATGCTAGTTATGACCAGTCGATGCCTATGCAGTTGTTTGCTGTGGCATTCATTGTTTTGGTGTTGCTCATGAGTTTCTTGCCTCATCTTGTTCGTCTATTATCGAAAAGGCAATGGAAGGCTACACAAATGCAGCAATTGGTGATGGCATTATCCAAAATGTCCTATGCTCGATTCATGAAGATTGTGGGCTGGTCGTTTTTGAGATATACTGTTTGGGCAATACAATTGGCATTGGCTTTGCATTTTTGTGGAGTGGATATGCTACCTATTGAATACCTGATAGCAATACCATTTTATTATATGGTGATTGCCATCTTCCCTTCGGTACCTGCGCTCAATATCGCTATTCGTGGCAGTTGGTCGCTGATTATTTTTGATACGTTTACAGATAATACTGCTGGAGTAGCATTGGCTGTATTGCTTATATGGATTATCAATACTGTCCTGCCAATGCTCATAGGTTCCATCCTCTATCGCAATGGTAAAATCAAATAACTTTGAAAACTTTTAAAACTATAATACACACTTATGAATCTTTCCTTTTCAATCAACTACCAAACGCAGTGGGGACAGCACATCGCTGTTCTTTATACTGCTGATGCAGATGTGCAACAAGCTTCACCTCTGCAACTCGACCTCGAGTGTCACGGCTCAGCCGAATGGGCTGCACAACTCACGCTCAGCGATATCCATAAGTATATTTCTTATGTCTATGTTGTCATGGACGAGAATGGCAATATCCTCCGTCGTGAGTCTATGCCTCATCTCCTTGAGTGCCAACCTGGCAACATTATCCTCCGCGACCTCTGGCAAGACAAGGACCGTTCTCTCTTCGGCTCTAAGGTCTTCAGCCAAGTGCTTTTCGCGCACCGCAAACCTTCTGCTGCGGCTAAGGCAACAGGCAACATCTGCCTCAAGGTCAGCGTACCTCGCCTTGAGCGCCATCAGGGTGTAGCCATCATGGGTAATATCCCTGCCCTCGGCGCATGGGACAAGAAGAAAATGCTCCCAATGACCAATCTCCAATCTCCAATAGCCAATAGCCACAACTACAACCCCACCTGGACCGCCACTTTCCACGCCAAACTCGGCACTGTGGTTGAGTACAAGTATGTCATCTACGACCTCCAATCGGGCGACATCGTGGACATGGAGTGGGGCGAGAACCGCAAAATCTGGGATGTTCAACGTGCTAAGCACTATGTCCTCACCGATGCTCCTTTCCGCTATACACAAGCCAACTGGAAGGGCGCAGGCGTAGCAGTACCTGTCTTCTCTCTCCGTTCAGAGAATGGCTTTGGTATTGGTGAGTACCAAGACCTCAAACTCCTCGCTGACTGGGCTGTCGCTACAGGTCAAAAGATGATCCAGACCCTCCCAATCAACGACACTACTCTCCGTCACAACAACCTCGACTCTTATCCATACAACGCAGTTAGTGTCTTTGCGCTCCACCCAATCTACCTCAATATCGAGAAGATGGGTACCCTCACTCCTACCCAACTCAAGAAGTATCGCAAGACCCAAGAGGAGTTCAACGCCAAGACTATCGCTGACTACCAATGCGTTTACGATGAGAAGATGAAGTACTTCAAAGCGCTCTACAAGGCCGACAAAGCCGAGCTCTTTGCTTCTGACGAATACAACGCTTTCCTCGCTGCCAACGAGGGATGGCTCCTTCCATATGCGCAGTTCATGTCCAAACGCGACAAGCAAACTAAGGACTTCTACTGCTACCTCCAGTTCCATGCCGACAAGCAGCTCCGCGATGCTGTGGATTATGCGCACTCCGTAGGAGTGGCTATCAAGGGCGATATACCTATCGGTATCTCTCCTGATTCTGTGGACGCTTCTACCGACCCACAACTCTTCAACCTCTCTGCTTCGGCAGGTGCGCCACCCGATGACTTCGATGCACGTGGCCAGAACTGGGGCTTCCCAACCTACAACTGGGATGTCATGTCGCAAGACGACTACCACTGGTGGAAGTTCCGTTTCACCAAGATGGCGGACTACTTCGATGCCTATCGTATCGACCATATCCTTGGCTTCTTCCGTATCTGGCAGATGCGCAAATCCGATGTATGGGGACTCTGCGGACACTTCTCTCCTGCTATGCCTTATTCTCTCCAAGACCTTTGGAACATGGGTGTGAAGCTCGATGAGGATCGTTTGACAAAACCTTACCTCCGTGCTCACTTCCTTGGCGAAGTCTTTGGCTATGATACCGAGTTTGTGAAGCAAAACTTCCTCCTCACCAACGACGGCAATATCTACTACTTCCCTGAGCACCTTGACACCCAACGTAAGGTACAGCAGTACTTCCTCGACCCTGAGCACCGTGCTGCGCTGGAGGGCAAGTGCAATATCGATAACGTCCTCAATGGCTTGTTGTATCTCCATTGCGAGATTCTCTTCGTGCGTGACCAGAAGAACCCTTCTATGCTCCACCCACGTATCGCTATGTATCAG